>DATILK010000061.1:0-4337 GCA_035476555.1 Chthoniobacterales bacterium
CGGGTCGAGTTTCTCTTCTGTTACGATCCGGCGCGCCGCGGGCGAAAGAACGGCTTCTTTCGAAGGGACGGGATTCTGCACGTCCGTTTTCTTCTCCACTTTCTTTTCCGGTTGCGCCCCATCTCCTTCTTCGATCGTCGCCACGACGTCGCCGATCTTCACTTCCGCGCCTTCTGCGACCAGCGTTTGAAGGACGCCGTCGGCATCGGCATTGATCTCAGTGGAAACCTTGTCGGTCTCGAGGGTAAAGAGTGGATCGCCGGCGCTGACTTTTTCGCCGGATTTTTTGTGCCAGACGGAAACGACGCCGCTGGAAATCGATTCGCCGACGGCCGGGACTTTTACTTCGACGCTCATGAAGCCGTTATATTATGCGCGTTACACGCTAAACGCATCCGCGATCAACTGCGCCTGTTCGCGTTTGTGAATGGCGAGCGAACCGACGGCCGGACTCGCGCTCGCGTTGCGTCCCGCGTAGAGAATCTTGCGCGCGAACAACGCCCACAACCGCGGCTCCATGAAACTCCACGCCCCCATGTTCTGCGATTCTTCCTGGCACCAGACCAATTTCGCGGTCTTCGGAAACGGCTGGAGCGCTTCGCGCAATTTCGCTTCCGCCAAAGGATAGAGTTGCTCCACGCGCACGATCGCGGCGTTCGTAATCTCTTCCGCGGTTCGGTAATTCAACAAATCGTAGTAAACCTTGCCCGAACAAAGAATCACCCGCTTCATTTTTTCCGGCGGCCCGACTTCGGGCGAGCCGAGAATTTCCGAGAACGCACCCTCGGTGAATTCTTCCGCGCGCGATGACGCCTGCTCGGCGCGAAGCAGACTTTTCGGCGTCATGATCACGAGCGGCTTGATGAATTCGCGCTTCATCTGCCGGCGCAAAACATGGAAGTACTGCGCAGACGTCGTCAGGTTGCAGACCTGAATGTTTTCTTCAGCGCACGCCTGGAGAAAACGTTCGAGACGCGCGCTGGAATGCTCCGGCCCCTGCCCTTCGTAACCGTGGGGTAACAAAAGCACGATGCCGCTCGGCCGTTGCCATTTCGATTCCGCCGGCACGATGAACTGGTCGATGATGACCTGCGCGCCGTTGGCGAAATCGCCGAACTGCGCTTCCCACAGGCAGAGCATGTTTGGATAATCGAGCGAGTAACCGTAATCGAATCCGAGCACGGCGGCCTCCGAAAGCAGGCTGTTGTAAATGCAGATCCGCGCCTGTTCCTCCGCGAGATGGAGCAGCGGCATGTAAGGCCGCCCCGTTTTCGCATCGTAAATGAATGAATGGCGCGTGCTGAAAGTGCCACGCCGGCTGTCCTGGCCCGACAGACGCACCGGCGTTCCGTCGAGCAGAAGCGATCCGAACGCGAGCGCTTCCGCGTAATGCCATTCGTAGGGCCCGCCCGCCTCGAAAATTTCCCGGCGCCGATCGAGCACGTTTTTCTTGATCTTCGGAATGACCTGGAAGTCGTCCGGCACACGCGTGAGACCGTCAACGATTTGCTTGAGCATCTCGGGAGTGATCGCGGTCGGTTTGCACTCGCCGGTGTAATGCGGCTGAAAGACCGCGGTCGATCCCTGGAAACGCGCTTTGTCAGTCGCTTCCTCCGCCTCGATCGATTTCACTTCCTGCAAGACCAGCTCGAGCCGCATCTCGAACTCTGCTTCCAGGCTGGCGGCTTCGTCCTCGCTCAGTTTTCCGGCGTCGATCAATTCCTTCTTGAAAAGCTGGGCAACTGGCGGCCGCTTCTGGATTTTTGCGTAAAGATCCGGCTGGGTGAACGACGGCTCGTCGCCTTCGTTGTGGCCGTAGCGGCGGTAGCAATACATGTCGATCACCGCGTCGCGCCGGAATTCCTGGCGAAAATCGAGCGCCAGCTCGGTAACAAATTCCACCGCGAGCGGATCGTCCCCGTTCACGTGAAAGATCGGCGCCTCGATCATCTTCGCGATGTCGGTCGCATACATCGATGAGCGCGCGTCTTCCGGAAGCGTTGTGAACCCGATCTGATTATTGACGACCACATGCACGGTGCCGCCAGTTCCGTAACCGTGGAGCTGCGACATGTTGAGCGTCTCGGCGACGATTCCCTGGCCAGCGAACGCCGCGTCGCCATGAATGAGGATGGGCAAAACTTTCCGGCGCGTCTCAGTGTCGCCACGGATTCGTTGCCGAGCGCGAGCGGTCCCTTCGACCACAGGATTCACGGCCTCGAGATGGCTCGGGTTCGCCGCGAGGCGGATCTCGATTTCGGCGCCGTTGTCCAGCTTGCGCACCGTTCGATAGCCGAGGTGATATTTCACGTCGCCGTCGCCCGCCACCAGGTCGGGAATGTAGTTCGTGGAAAATTCCGTGAAGACCACCTGAAGCGATTTCTTGAGGAAATTCGCCAGAACATTCAGCCGGCCGCGATGCGCCATGCCCATGCAAATTTCTTCCACGCCATGGCGCGGGCAGCGTTGCAGGACCGCGTCGAGAACGACCATGAGCGATTCAGCGCCCTGGAGCGAAAAGCGTTTTTGCCCCACGTAACGCGTGTGGAGAAACGTCTCGAATGTCTCCGCTTCCAGCAGCGTGCGCAGGATCGCGATCTCAGCCCCGCGGCCAGCGGAATGTTTCGCCGGGCGCGATTCGAGCCGGTGCCGGACCCAATTTCGGACTCGCGGATTCTGGATGTGCTGGAACTCCGAGCCGATCGTGTCGGCGTAAATATTTTCGAGGAGCGCGATCATGTCGCGCAGCGTCATCTTGCGGCCGTCGAAAAAGAACTTGGAGGACACGACGAGGTCGAGGTCCTTTTCGCTGAAGCCCAGCTCGCGTAAAGTAAGCAGCGGATTTGAAGGCCGCTTATCCGCCAGCGGATCGATCCGCGCGATGGTGTGCCCGAGGGTGCGATAGGCGTAGACCAAACCGTCGATGCGCGTTTGGAGCGGCTGTTCGCCAGGCTCCGTCGGCGCCGTCGCTAGTGCAGCCGCGCCGTTTCGCAATTTGAGATCGCCCAGCTCGAACCCTTCGAAAAACGCGAGCCAGCTTGGATCCAGCGACTCCGGGTCCTTCTGCCAGCGCTCATAATTTTCCTCGAGCAAATCAAGGTTGGCCCGAGTCGCAAACAAAGGGTGCATGAGGAATCCAATCTGCGCGGCATCCGAAGGCCGGGCAAGTTGACAGTCCCAAAGCCGCCCCGTTACTTGCACCGGCGAAATGACGGCAGAGGAGATTTTCGAGTCGGTCACGAACGGCGGCGCCAACGACTTCGCTGCCGTTGTGGGGATCTTGCAGCGCAGCGGCCCCTGGTGTCTCATCGGCGGCTTGGCCGTGAACTGTTACGTCGAGCCGGTCTACACCGTAGATGCCGATATCGTGGTCGTGACGGAAAAGCTCGCCGCAATCGCGAACGAACTTCGCGACGCCGGTTTCGGAATCCAGCAGTTTGAGCATTCATTGAATGCCAGAAAACCGGCGGGCCAATTGAACATCCAATTCACTCAGGACAGTCGTTACCAGGACTTCATCCGCCGAGCCGAACCACGGAAAGTCCTCGGCCACCTGGTGCCGGTAGCGAATCTGAAGGACATCGTGCAGGGAAAAATTTGGGCCTGGAGCGACGCGCACCGCAGGCTGAGCAAACACAAGAAAGACGAACTGGATTTGATTCGGATCGGCGAAGCCTACCCGGAGCTTCGAGAAAAATTGCCAGCGAAAATTGCTTCGCAATTCGAAGGAGGTTCGAAATGAAACAGCGCTGGACCATTTTCATCCTGGCGCTGCTGTCGAGTCACATCGCCTACGGCCAAGCCGATCCCGCCTCCGAGCCTGCCGTCCTCGCCGTCGCGAAAGTGTTGCCGGCGGTCGTCAACATCAATACCGAACGAGTCGTTAGGCGGCGGGTTCGGGATCCGTTTGAGGATTTTGCGGCGCAATTTTTTGGAAACTATCGGAGCGAGCCGCGTGAGATTCGGCAGACGCTGCAAAGTCTCGGGTCCGGGTTCATCGTCGACCCGGCGGGTTACATCGTGACCAACGAGCACGTCGTCCAGCGCGCCGCCGATTTGAAAATCGAGGTAACGATGAACGATGGGAAAGTTTACAACGCGCGTTACATCACGGGTGACGAAAAGAAGGATCTCGCCTTCATCAAGATCGAGGCGAAAGCGGATTTTCCCTTTATCGACTTGAACAACCTCTCGCCAAACCTCCTCGGCCAGACGGTTCTCGTGGTGGGCAATGCTCTTGGCTACGGCAGCTCGATCAGCCGCGGAGTCTTGAGCGCAACGAAACGTGACATCACGGTCGAGGAAGTCGATTACAAGAATCTTTTGCAAACTGACGC
>DATILK010000062.1:0-8628 GCA_035476555.1 Chthoniobacterales bacterium
GTTGCGTCGAATACCCCACTACGCCCGCTCCCGCGCCGACTCCGCCGCCAATGGGTTATTGGAACGGCGACGGCGTTCCCGGTTCGCCGAAGATCATCGTCAGCATTTCCGAGCAGCACGCTTACTTTTTTAAAGGCAAGAATCTCGTCGGCGAATCGACGGTCTCGACCGGCAAACCTGGATTCGGCACTCCGCCGGGCAATTACACGGTCTTGTCGAAGGATGCGACGCACGTCTCGACTGTCTTCGGCGATTACGTGGACGATTCGGGCAACGTGGTAAAATCCAATATCGATTCGCGCAAGGATCCGCGACCAAAGGGGACGCATTACGACGGCGCGCGGATGCCGTATGCGATGTTCTTCCGCAGCGGTTATGCGATGCATCAAGGCTACGTCCCGCCCTACGCCGCGTCCCACGGCTGCATTCGCGTGCCCAGGGAAATGGCACAAACATTCTTCGACAACGCGCCGGTCGGCACGCCGGTGATTGTGAAGGAGGAAGCCGTAACGCACGCGGTTCCACAGCTGCCTCCTGCTCCCACTACGCTTGCTGCGCCTTTGCCGAATGTCGTCCGACCTGCTCCGACCCCTGTTGTTCGTGCCGCGACCGTTCGCACTACAGTTCCTTCTCCCACCCCGGTAGCACTGCGGACTCCCGCGCCTGTCGTTTCGCGTTCGCCTGCTTCGGTTCCGCTTCGCTCACCTTCGCCGGCTCCAGTTCGTTCTCCTGCGCCTAATCTCGTTCGGTCAACTGCACCCGCTCCTCTTCGTTCACCTTCGCCGGTTCCAGTTCGTTCTCCTGCGCCTAATCTCGTTCGGTCAACTGCCCCGGCTCCTCTTCGTTCTCCGACTCCGGCTCCTCTTCAGACGCCTTCGCGGACGGCCATCCAGTCGCCGGCTGCCGTTCGTCCGGCGCCCACTGCCGTCCTTTCACCCACTCCGAGTCCGGTTCATTCCAAGACGAAGCATCACGTCCGTTCGCGTACTCATCACCGTTCGCAAACGCCTTCGCCAACTCCAGCTCCTACTCCATAGGAGCACACGCTTGCTGTAGCCGCGGCGCTCAGTCGACGCGTCAGCATTTCAGCTTTTCAGCGTTTCAGCTTTTTCTTCTTCCCTACCCCGGCGGCCACGCCAGCGCTCGCTTGCCTAACACGTGGACATGCAAATGCGGCACGCTCTCGCCGGCATCCGGTCCGCTGTTGATCACCACGCGGTAACCAGACTTCAGCAGATCGAATTTCTCCGCGACTTTGCGCGACGCGAGAAGCAGCTTGCCTAACAACGCCGCGTCGGTTTCTGTCGCATCGGCCAGACGCGGAATCACGCGCTTCGGCACGATCAACACGTGCACCGGCGCCTGCGGATTCACATCGCGGAAGGCAACCGCGTCGTCATCTTCCCAGACGATTTCCGCCGGAATCTCGCGCGCGATAATCTTTTCGAAGATGGTCATCGAAGCTCGGCGCAACGCAACCTAGCGAATGAAACAGCGCAGCTGCTGCAGCTCCGGCGTCGAGCTCAACCGTTCGCGCACGAAACAAATGATTTCCTCGCGCAACGTGTCGCACATTCGCGTCCACGTTTTCGCGCCGCGCAGATGTTTCACGCACGGCTGCAAATCGCAGAGCAACACGCTATCAGCACCGGCGCTCACCAGCGCGCTGACTCGTTTCTCCAAACCGTCAAAGAACGCCAGCTCGTATCCCGCGCCCGCTTCCTGCGCGATCGTCAACAGCGAACACGAAACCGGCGGCGGTCCCGGCACAAAATGCGGCACGATTTCCTTGTAACCGATCACCTTCAGGACGTAGCGCACCGTCTGGGAAAGTTGATCAAACGGCACCACCGACTCGTCGTTCCGCAGCCGCAAATAAAACGCGATGCTTTCCGTCACGTGATCCGTCAGCCACCATTTCGGATAGCCGGCGTCATTCGCCGCGCGGGTAATCGCGGCTCGCAGCCATTGCTGATCGAATTCGAAGAGCTGCCCGGAATCGCCGCGCAGATACGGAAATTCTTCCTTAAACGCGACCATGTTTTTGTTCCGTAGTCGCCGTTCCCGCTGAAGCCGGATGCATTTCCGGCGTCGCCATTTCCGGCGGAAACAATTCCCGCTGGAGCGCGTTCGGTTTGATCCGTCGGCCGAGCGCCTGGATCGCGTCCACGAATTCATCCACTTCGTTGAACCGCTGGTGGACCGACGCGTAACGCAGATACGCCACCTCATCGATCGCGCGCAATTTCTCCAGCACCTTCGCCCCGATCTGCGCCGACGAAACTTCTCGCCCGCTCGTTTCCAGTTCGTGCACGATCTCATCCACCGCGCTCTCGAGGGTCACCAGACTGATCGAGCGTTTCTCGCACGCTTTCGCGAGACTGTTCACCAGCTTCCGCCGATCGAACGGCTCATGCGTCCGGTCGCGCTTGATCACGCGCAAATCCGAGCGCTCGATTTGCTCGTAAGTGGTGAACCGATAAGAACACTGCAAACAGACGCGACGGCGGCGGATGCTGGAGCTATCTCGAGACTGGCGCGAGTCAATGACCTTGTCGTCACGAAACCCGCACTTGGGACAACGCATAGTGTCGGCTGCGTAAGTAACACACCATAAGTTGTGGCGTCAACGCCTTCTTCGTTTCCTTCTCGTTCGATATTCGGCGTTCGACGGCGCCGAAACCTATCGCGGCGCGAATTCGAACTCGGCTTTGTCTTTCTTGGCGGAGAGAACGAGGTGGGCGGCGAATTTGTTGCCGCGCTTGGAAACGAAATTCTCAATCAAGGGTGAACGGCCCTCGGCGAGGAGCTCTTTCACTTCGTCGGGAGTAATTTCGTGTTCGCACAATTTTTTTGTCAGCTTGAAGACGGGGCGATTGTCCTGGTCGGGCTTGCGCACGTAGTAGGCGCCTTCCATCTCGACGAGCTCGCCGCCTTTGTGCGCCTTGCTCTCGCCGATGACGGACGCTTTTGAGAGATCGACTTTCGCGCGCGGTTTGCGCTCGATCGGTTTTCCGTCCTTGTCCTTCTTCGGCGCGCGCGGCGGAAATTCCCAGCGGACCCGGGCGTCGGCGCGGACGAGGAAGGCGTCGAACGGGCGGCCCTTCTTCGAGATGAAGCCCTGGATGAGATCGGTTTTCCCTTTCTCGATCAGATGCACGGCCTGTTCGCGGGGGACTTCCTTTTTGCACATCAACCGCGGAACGCGAAAGCTCTGCTTCCACTCGCCGTTATCTTTCTCGCGCAAAACATAATTCGACCCGACTTCGCACAGCTGCGCGCCGGTCGCGGGATCGGTCCAGAACGGTTCGACCGAACCGAGATCGACTTTGTCGCCGAAATCGTATTCGGCTTTCCACTTCCCGGTTTTTTCGTCGCGCACCAGTTTGAGTTTCGCGGCAAAACTCGCGCGCGTTTTTGCCGAGATAAAACCGTCGAGCGGCCCGACCTCGCCTTTCTCGACCAGCTCGCGAATTTCGGATTCTTCCATGCGCCGGCCGCCGATGACCTTGTAAAGCATGAACTCGCCATCCTGCGATTTGTAACCGCGCAACGTCTCGCGCAGTGGTTTCTTGTCGGTCGGCGAAATAATTTCCGTCTCCCGCGCCACGGAATCGTCCTCTTCGAAATTCTTCACCCGATCGACGATCCCTTTCGTTTCCTCGACGATGCCGGCCATGAATTTTTCCCGGGGAAATTTTCCGCGCACCATTTCGCGCAGCTGATGTTCCCACTCGCCGGTCATGGCGGGACTCGTTAGGTCGGATGCCTTCACGGCCTCGAGAAATTGGATGAGCTGCTCCGCCTTTGCGGTCGGAACCAGCTCGCGCTGCTGCCGGTCCATGTACTTCTGGTAAATGAGCCCGTCGATGATATCGGCGCGCGTCGCCGGCGTGCCGAGCCCGCGTTCCTTCATCGCGTCGGCCAACTCCTCGTCGTCGACCAATTTGCCCGCGGTTTCCATCGCGGAAAGCAACGTCGCTTCCGTGTAACGCGGCGGCGGCTTGGTGGCTTCGTTGTGAAGGGTGACGTCGCGCGTCTTTGCCTGGGCGCGACCTTCGGGCTTCAACGCCGGCAGCGCTTTGCCGTCTTTCGAATCTTCATCGATCACGGCGCGCCCATAAACTTCCAGCCAACCCGGCGCGGTCAGAACTTTTCCTTCCGTCTTGAATTTGTGTTCCGCGACCTGGCTGAACCGCGTGGTGACATCGAACTCCGCCGACGGGAAAAACACGGCGACGAAACGCCGGGCTACCATGTCGTAAATTTTCGCTTCCGCGTCATCGAGATGTTTCGATTCCGACGTCGTGGGGATGATCGCGAAGTGATCGCTGATCTGCGCGTTATTAAAGATGCGCTTGTTCGGACGGACCCAATCGTTCTTCAATGCCTTTTCCGCGTGCGACTGGAGCGAACCGGAAAGATTCGCCAACGTCTGGCGCGCGGTCGGCAAATAATCTTCCGGCAGCGCGCGCGAATCCGTCCGCGGATACGTGAGCATTTTGTGTTTCTCGTACAGCGCTTGCGCGATTTGGAGCGTGCGCTTGGCGGAGAAACCGAAGCGCCCGTTCGCTTCGCGCTGCAACGTCGTCAGATCGTAAAGCCGCGGCGCAATTTGCGAGCTCGCTTTTTTCTCTTCGGTGACCTGCGCGATCGGATTGCCCTGGCAGGCCGCGACCACTGCTTCCGCCGCCGACTTTTCCCAAACGCGATCGGCGCGATCATGTTCGTCCGCGCCTTTCTTGAAGTCCGGCCGTTGATAGGTCCCCTCGTATTGGCCTTCGGCGATTTCGAATTTCGCCGTGACCCGCCAGTAATCGCGCGGCTTGAAATTGCGAATCTCCAGCTCGCGTTCGTAAACGATCGCCAGCGTCGGTGTCTGGACGCGGCCGACGGACGCGACATTGCCGGCGCGCGAACCGAACATTCGTTTCGTGATCGCGCGCGTGCCGTTGATCCCAATGAGCCAATCGCTCTCGCTCCGCGAACGGGCGGCATCCGCGAGGCCGCGCATCTCACTTTCATCGCGCAAGTGATTGAACGCATCACGAATGGCTTGCGGCGTCATCGATTGCAGCCAGAGCCGTTTCACCGGGTGTTTATTTTTCGCGAGCTGACAAAGATTGTTGAAGATCAGTTCGCCTTCACGACCGGCATCGCAGGCGTTGATGATTTGAGTGATGTCTTTCCGCGCGATCAGCTTCTTGAGGGTGGCGAACACGCTCTTCGATTTGTCGATCGGTTTGAGTTCGAACTTTTCCGGAATGATCGGGAGCGCCTCCAACCGCCAGAAGCCGTATTTCTTTTTGTCGATGTCCTCCGGCATGAACAACTCCGCGACGTGACCGACGGCGGAGGCGATGACGTACTGGTCGTTCTCGTAGTGGTCGCCTTTCTTCGGCATTTTGCCGAGGGCGCGCGCGAGATCGCCGGCCACGCTGGGCTTTTCCGCAATGATGAGCGACTTGGACATGTTCGTTGTGGGGTAAAACAGCGGGACTTCTACGCCCCGGCTGGATTTCGTCAAGGCGGGGAGGGTAGAAGAGCCCTCGCCTGTGCGCAAATTCCGATTTGGTAACGATGGGCTATGGAACAATCACGACGCGGACGTCGTCACCGAAATTTTCGAGACTGTCCAAAGCAGCGTCCACCGTAGCGGCCTCGAGAGGAATCGTGCGAATAATTCCGTGCGATAGGTCGAGTTTGCGGTTCTGGGCCAACTCCAGCAGGAACGGGACCTCGCTCGCCAGATGATCGGAGACGCCGATTATTTCTGCTTCTTTATTCAGCAGCTCGGAGTAGGGCGCGATTTCAAAACTTTCCTGCGTCAGGCCGACGAGCACGGCACGGCCGAGCTTTCCAAGCGATTGCACAGCCTGGCGCATCGTGAGCGACAAGCCGACCAATTCGAGCGCGACATCCACTCCAGCGCCGCTCGTCATTTCTCGCAGTTGTTCGACCGGATCTCGCTCAGTCGCATTAATTGGAACCGCGCCAAATCGCGCTGCGAGCCGCAGCTTTTCCGGATTGATATCGATGGCGAAGATTTTTGCGGCACCGAGATGCCGGGCGAGCTGGATCGCGGAAATGCCGAGGCCTCCCGCTCCGAAAACGGCAACCGTCTCGCCCGCGCGGAACCGAGCCTTGTTTATCGCGTGGAGCGAAGTCGCCGACGAACACATCAGGATCGCGCCTTCCTCGAAAAAAATTTCCTCCGGCAAATGAAAGACAATGCGTTCCGGAACGGCAATGAATTCAGCATAACCTCCGTCGCGATGCTTGCCGATCATTTCGGCGGTAGCGCAAAACTGTTCGTTGCCCGATTGGCAAAACGCACACGTGCCGCAGGTAGCGAGGTAATGAACGCATACTCGGTCGCCGGGTTTGAAATTCTTGACGCTTTCGCCGGTTTCCTCGACTAGGCCCGCCACTTCGTGGCCGAGCGTCAGCGGCAATCGTGCAACCGGCGAGACGCCCGCGCGGTAATGCGCGTCTGAGTGACAAATGCCGGCGGCGCGAATTCGAACCAGCACTTCGCTCGCCGCGATGCGCGGCGGCTCAATCTCCTGCTCTTCCAGTGACGACCCGATGGACGTGAGTCGGACAGCTTTCATCAAGCAATTATCCGAGCTTCACGAAATATTTTCCCGGCAATTGTTTCACGAGCTTCTTTAATTCCAGACGCAGCAACGTGGACGAGACCGTTCCGCTCGGCAGTTCCGCGTCCGTCGCGATATCGTCGATCGACGTTTCCGTTTCGCGAATCGCATCGTAAACGCGGCGCTCGTCGTCGCTCAATGTTGGCAACGCACGCGCCGGGGCATCGGCTGCCGGCTTCGCGTCCGGCAAAAGAATTTGCAGATCATCGAGAATGTCGCTGGCGTCCATGATCAACTTCGCGCCCTGTTGGATCAGCCGGTTCGAACCGATCGCGGTCGGCGCGTTAATGTGGCCGGGAACGGCATAAACATTCCGGCCCTGTTCGAGCGCTTGCGCGACACTAATAAGCGCACCGCTGTTCGCTCCGGCCTCAACGACCAGCAAACCCTGGCTCCAGCCGCTGATGATTCGATTGCGCATTGGAAACGTCTGGCGGTCCGGCTCGATTTCCATCGAGAACTCGGAAACGATCGCGCCGTTGCCGGTGCGAATTTTTTCGGCGAGCGCAGCGTTTTCCGGCGGATACAATTTCGACAATCCCGAGCCGATAACCGCGATCGTCCGGCCTTTCGCGGCAAGCGCTCCCTGATGCGCGGCCGTGTCGATCCCGCGGGCGAGGCCACTGATGACAGTGAGTCCGGCGTAGGCGAGTTGATAGGAAAGCTTCTTCGCGGATTCCAATCCGTAATGCGTCGTGCGTCGCGAACCGATCACCGCGATGGCGTGCTGATCGCGCTCGGTCAATTCGCCCCAGACATACAGCACGATCGGCGGCGCGTGGATTTCGCGCAGCTGCCTTGGGTAAACCGGCGATTCGGCTGTGATCACCGTCGCGCCGAACGCGCGAATCCGTTGCAGTTCCGCCGTTAGATCAACGAGCGTCTCCCAATTCAGGATCTGGTCGACAACTTCACGACCGATGCCGTCGACGGCGCGCAGTGGATCGCGTTTCGCAGTGAGGATCCGCTCCGGCGTTTCGAAAACTTCGAGCAGCTTCCGGAGCCGCACCGGGCCCATCGTCGGAAGCATGTTCAACGCGATGCAGGCTTCCGTGGGGGTCATGAAAAAAGACTATGAAGAAAACGCCGAACGCCCAACGTCGAACGCCCAATGTTTAATTCAGAAGGCGCTAGAAAGGAATTTCGTCGTCGTCCGGTGCGGAAGGAGCGGCTTTCGGCGGTGGTGCAGGTCGGCTCGAGCGGGCCCCACCTTCTTCATCTCCTCCGCCAGCGCCCCCACCACGAGGAGCGCCGAGCATCTGCATATTTTCTCCGATGACTTTGAGCTTGGTCCGTTTTTGTCCGGACTGCTTATCATCCCATGAATCGAGTTGAAGCCGGCCCTCGACAAAAACCGGGCGTCCTTTTTTTAAATATTCACCGGCAACTTCGGCGGTGCGTCCCCAAAAAGTCACGTCCACGAACGTGACCTCTTCGCGTTTCTCGCCGTTATCTGCCGTGTAAGTGCGATTAACCGCCAGACCCAGATCGGTGACGGCTGTTCCCTTGGGGGTGTATCGGACCTCTGGGTCGCGGGTGAGGTTTCCGAGGAGGATTACTTTATTGAAACTGGCCATGCCGCTCTTCTAGCGGGTTTAACTGGCCTCGGCCAACTTTTTCGCGCCGCGTTCCTTCTTCTCCTGTTTCGGGCGCAGCTTCTGGTAGTGCTGCCGGTAAACTTCCGGGTCGAGCTTGAATTTCGCGCGCAGTTTGTTGATCAGCTGCGGGTCGGCGTGAAAAACAAAATTCACGAAATGCCCGGCATCGAGTTCGCCCGCCACGTAGGCAAACTGGCGCTTGTCCATCTTCTGGACCTGCTCGATCTCAGCGCCTTCTTTTTGAAATTCGGACTCGAGACGATCGACGACGTCCTTCACGGTGTCTTCCTTGCCCTGCGTGTTCAGCACGAGCAACGCTTCATAACGGTTCTTCATGTCAGTATCTTTACAGCCTTTAGCTTGGAGCCGGC
>DATILK010000063.1:0-3629 GCA_035476555.1 Chthoniobacterales bacterium
AATATTCCGAAAATCAAATCCTGGTGATGCATCCGGCCTATATCAAACTGGAGGAACAACGCCTGGGCCGATGGAAAATCGGGCGGACCTACCGTCTGCAATTGCACGAGCTCGAAAACACTGTTTGGAAAACGGTAAAATCGAAGGATGATTCCGGCTTGATCAATCTCCAGCCCTACATCCGGGTGCAGGACGAAATGAGACATCCCGATCATGCGCGTTAAAAAAGACTGGTCGAAATTACTGCAGCCGATTCTTTTGCCGCTCGCCTTCATTCTCGGCATCGGGAGTTTTATCCTCGTGGCTGACGGCAAAACCAAGAAGGCTTCAAAGACGGCGCCGGACGCGCCGCCGCCGAGTATTCTGATGATCGGCGATTCACTTTCCGTCGGGAAATTCGGCGAAGTCATCCAGATGCACCTCGCACTGAAACATCGCGTCGCGGCTTACGCATCGTGCGGCTCGTCGCCGGAACATTGGCTCGCCGGCGAACCCGATTTCATTACCAAGTGCGGTTACCGGCAACGAACGAACGATTCCGATATTTTCACCGACTGGGTGAACGGTCGCGCGCCGCGCCCGACGCGTACGCCGAAGCTGGCCGATCTCGTGCGCAAACATAAGCCGACGATTCTCATCGTTCAGCTCGGCACGAATTGGATGGATCGCAATTTAAGCGACGAGCAAATGAACGAGTATCTCAACCGGTTGGTGGACGAAGCTCGCCGCGGGACCGTGGAAAAAATCGTCTGGATCGCGCCGCCCGATTCGTCGCGGCTGCGCAAAACGCAAGGCCGCGTTCATCAAATCCTTCGCCGCGCCGCGTCACGCAAGAACTTCGAGATCATCGATTCGCGGAACGTGACCCATTACGTCATGGGCAAAACCGGCGGCGACGGCATTCACTATAATAGTCAATCGTCCGAAGCATGGGCCCGCGCCATCCAGCGGGATCTTGATGCGAAGCTGGCGATTGGAGTGCGGGAAAAGAAATTCAGCCAGCTGACTCGGGACGACGCGGCCAATTAAGCGACCGCCTCCGGCCGCGCCTGATAACCGCTGACGAAGGCGTTCCGAAATTTCGAGAATGTTCCGTTCTCGATCGCCGTGCGCGCCCGTTTCATCAGCTCGAGATAGAAATGCAGGTTGTGGATTGAGAGCAATCGCAGGCCGAGAATTTCTTCAGCCTTCATCAAGTGGCGAATGTAAGCGCGCGAATAACCGCGGCACGCTTCGCACGCGCAGCCTTCCTCGAGCGGACCGGTTTGCATGGTGAACTCGGCGTTCTTAAAATTCAGCGTGCCGGCCGCGGTGAACGCGGTCCCGTTTCTCGCCAGGCGCGTCGGCAACACGCAATCAAACATGTCCACGCCGCGCGCGATCAACTCGATCAGTTGCGGCGGCGTTCCGAGTCCCATCGCGTAGCGCGGTTTGTTTTCAGGCAAATGCGGCTCGCTCCATTCCACCGCGCTCATCATTTCCGGTTCCGGTTCGCCCACGCTCACGCCGCCGATGGCGTAGCCGTCGAAATCCATCGCCGCGAGAGTTTGCGCGCTCGTTCGCCGCAACTCTCCAAACGTCGCTCCCTGCACGATCCCGAAAACCATCTGCGGGAATCCCTCTTCCGTTGGGCGTTGGGCGTTTTCCTCTTTCCGCCGCTCCGCTTCCATCTTGCAGCGTTCTGCCCAGCGATGCGTCATTTCCAAACTCCGCGCTGCGTATTCGTATTCACACGGCCAGGGCGGGCACTCGTCGAGCACCATCGCGATCTCGCCACCGAGCGTCGCCTGAATTTCCATCGCGACCTCCGGCGAAATGAAAGCCGGCGATCCATCGATGTGATTTTGAAACCGCACGCCTTCCTCCGTGATCTTCCGCAATTTCGCCAGGGAAAAAATCTGGTAGCCGCCGCTGTCCGTCAGAATCGGACCATCCCAATTCATGAACCCGTGCAGACCGCCGCATTTCCGGATCACATCGAGTCCCGGCCTAACGAATAGATGATAGGTGTTTCCAAGAACGATCTGCGCCCCGAGCTCGTGCAGTTCGCGCGAGCTGACCGCCTTCACGCTGCCCTGCGTTCCGACCGGCATAAACGCCGGCGTCTCGATGGTGCCGCGACCAGTCGTTAGGCGGCCGCGCCGGGCCTTGGTCGCTGCATCTTTGCCGATCAATTGGAACATATTTCGCCGCACCTTGCGGACGACCGTGGCTGATCGCAAGCGGACAATGTGTTATCTGGGAGGATGTCCGAGCCGACCCTGAGTTCCGTTGCGAGCGCGAGCGAACTGATTGTCCGTTTCGGCAACCAGATCGTGTTGGACAAGGCGACCGTGACGATCTTGGAAGGCGAGCGCGTCGGTCTCGTCGGTCGCAACGGCTCTGGCAAATCGACGTTTCTCCAGATCGCGGCCGGGGTCATGAAACCGGACGCGGGCGAGTTCAATCAACGCCGCGATCTCGTGGTCGGTTACATGCCTCAGATGTTCGAGCTCGATGAGCAGGCGACAGTTCACGCCAACATTCTCTCCGGCGCGCAACCCATTCTGGATTTGATCGCGGAATACGAAACGGCGCCGGCGGAAGGCGCGCGCAGCGGGATTCTGCTCGATCAGATTTCGCACTTCGATGGGTGGAACCTCGAACATCGGATCAAGAGTTTGATCACGAACCTGCACGCGCCGGATCCGGAACGCATTGTCGCGACTCTTTCCGGCGGCGAAAAACGCCGGGTCGCGCTGTGCCGGGCATTGCTGGCCCGTCCCGATTTTCTCATCCTGGACGAGCCGACTAACCATCTCGACACCGGCTCGATCGAATGGCTCGAGGATTTTCTGGCGCGCTATCAAGGGACCTGCCTTTTTGTGACGCACGATCGTTATTTTCTCGATCGCATCGCAACGCGCGTCCTCGAATTGTCCCGCGGAAAGTTCTACAGCTACGAAGGCAACTACACCGATTACCTGATCGCGCGCGCTGAGCGCCAGGCGGTGGAGGAAATGCAGGAGCACAAGCGCCAGAAATTTTTGAAGCGCGAGCTGGCGTGGGTGCGCAAGGCGCCGCGCGCGCGGCGGACGAAATCGGTGGACCGAGTGGAGCGTTATTTTGAAATGGCGGCACAAGAGGCACCGGAGGCGGAACTGGACGTCGATCTTATTATCCCGCCGGCGCCGAAACTGGCGAATCGCGTGATCGAGTTGCGAGACGTGGGAATGGAACTGGGCGGCCGCACCTTGTTCGAAAATGTTTCGCTAAATCTCGCGGCGAGGGAGCGGCTGGGCGTCGTCGGGCGCAATGGCCTGGGTAAATCGACGCTGTTGAAAATCATGCTGCAGCAATTGGAACCGACCAGCGGCGAAGTGGAGATTGGTTCGCGAACTGAAATCAATTACGTCGATCAAAACAGGCTCCTCCTCGATGACACGAAGACTGTCTGGGAAGAAGTGGGCGAGGGGAGCGAATACGTCCGGCTGGGGGAAGAGAACGTGACGTTGCGCGGATATCTCCGGCGGTTCCTGTTCACCGAAGAGCGGATCAACACCAAGATAAATCAACTCAGCGGCGGCGAGCGCAGCCGCGTCTTGCTTGCGAAGATTCTCAAGCGCGGCGGGAATGTTCTTATCCTCGAC
>DATILK010000064.1:0-1518 GCA_035476555.1 Chthoniobacterales bacterium
AACAGCCAGATCGCAATCAGGATGAGATAGAAGATGCAGACGCCGCCGAGAATTCCCGCGGCCGCTGCCCCGCTGATCTCAGGTGTCGTGCTGGCATCCTGCGCCAAGAGGGCCGACGCGGACAGAAAAACAAACGGTGAACCAATTAAGAGTCGCTTCATGGCTGGGTTGATTAGCGGTTTTGACTCTAAGGTGTCAACGGAATTTCCAAGTTTTTTTCCCGGGGAAGCGTCGACGCGAACGAGGCTAGTGCTTCGTCATGCCCTCAGTGATCCCCTGCAAAACTGCGAGCCCCCCAAAAAGGAGAATCCAAACGAGCCAGCTCGCGACGGCGACATATCCGATAATCAGACCAGCCATCGCGAGACCGTGACCTTCCAATTCCGGGTTCGCCTTGATCCGCGACAACGCGACATGACCGCAAACAATTCCGCCGATTGCCGCCATCAGGAAAAATCCGCAACAGAATCCGCACAAGCCGAGGATGCTGAAGATCAGCGAGAGGGTTGCAAGCTGTTCGGTCTTGCGTTGCGGCACGACGACTGCCGCAGTCGGCACAACCGCGGCGGGTGAAACCGGCGCCGCTGCGGGCGCGCTGGCCGGGGCGACCGCACTTACACCGGGCACGGTTGAGAGCGCGGCCCAACCTGCGGCACCTTCGTACCATGCTTGATCGGTCAGGCGCAATGTTCCGGCCGCGAGTTGCCGATTCACTTCCTCTAGCGAATAAACGCCCAACTCTTTCCCATCCCGCGCGACGTGGATTTGCATGCGCCATTTTGTTTAGCGACTGCGGACCAGCGTCAAGCGCAAACGCGCTCGCGCTCGTTGCAAAAACGCTTGTCAGATTTCGCCGCGCTCGCCAGCATCCGCCCTTATGGACGAACCCACGAAATCAAAAAAGCCGTTGGTCATAGGTCTGGTTCTGCTGCTCATTTTCGCCGGGCTCTATGTTTTCGTTCTAAACGCATACAAGAACGAAAGTAATAATCGCGCCGCCGAACTGACCGCCGACACCGCCAAAGCCGGCGAAAACCGGATCGACGTTAGCGGACGCATCGTGACCGCGGATCCGATCAAGGGCGACGTCGTCGTGCGGCTCGAGTTTACTCCGCACGGTTCGTTCGCGTCGGGCGAAGGCGGAGCGCTCGCGCGCGATCTCGATCTCTTCGTTTCCAGCGCGACGGGAAAGAACGTGCACGAATTCAAAAAGGGGAAACGGATGAGTCCGGTCGAAGCGGTGGTCGAGATTTATGAAGGCGAGCCGATGGATTATCCATTCGATACGCACCAGGCGGAGCTTTCATTTTTCTTCGAGCCATCGGCCAAAGGCGGCGAAGCGGGCGGAAGCGAAGCGATCCCCGTCGCGGTGGAAATGCGCGGTTCCGTCGCCGGTCTGCGGCTCGACACCGAATACGCGAAAGAGAACACGCCCGATCACGCCGTGATCGACATCAACATTCAGCGCGCGACGACCGCCGTTTTCTTCTCCGTCTTCATCATGATCGCGATGTGGGC
>DATILK010000065.1:0-5437 GCA_035476555.1 Chthoniobacterales bacterium
CGTTGCAGGAACAGATCACAAACAGCCGCAATATCGTGCGCCAGTACCTGACCGCGGCCGGTTTCCAGGACCAGGAGATTTCGGTTTCTCCTCCCCAGATTGCGGACGCCGAGACCAGCGCGCGTTCCGATTCGGAGGACAGAAAACCGCCGGCCTTTCGTTATACGGCCACGGTCACGACGCTCTTGCGCAGCTCGCGCGTCGACGAGGTCCGCAAAGCGATGGAGGCCAGCGATCAACTCGTCCAGAGCGGGATCGCGCTGGCTGGCGGCGAGTACAATTCGCGGGCGGAATTCATTTTCACCGGCATCAACGCGATCAAGCCGGGAATGATCGAAGAGGCGACCATGAATGCGCGGAAGGCCGCAGAACAATTCGCCAAGGATTCCAAGAGCAACGTCGGCTCGATTCGCCGTGCCACTCAGGGCGGCGTCGAGATCAACGATCGCGATTCGAGTTCGCCTCACCGGAAAATTGTCCGGATCGTGACGACGGTAGATTACTTTCTCGAATAGCCCGGCAGCCCGCTGGATTTAGCTACTTTTCGTGCCCTGGCGCTACGGCCAAATGACGCTTGTCATCCGAAAGCCTGACGTTAAGCTTTCGGCCCCACTGGGAATCCTGCATGTCTTTGGCCAGCCTACTCACTGCAGAGCAAATCATTCCCGAGATGAAAGCGACGGAGCGTTGGAGCGCTATCGTCGAGCTGATCGATTTGCTGGTGGCGCAGGGAAAAATCAAACCGCCAGATCGCGACAGCATTCTGGCTTCGCTCAAACAGCGCGAAGAAACGATGAGCACCGGGATCGGGTTCGGCATCGCGATTCCTCATGCGTCATCGGATCGCATTGAGGAAGTAGTGGCGTCGTTCGGCCGATCGTCGAGCGGGATTGAGTTCGACGCGCTCGATAACGCGCCGGTGAAATTCGTAGTCTTGTTCATCGTGCCCAAGAACCAGTTTCAAACTCATCTCCGCACCTTGGCATCGATCGCGAAATTTTTGAACGATCGCAGTGTGCGCGAACATCTGGGCGCCGCGAAATCAGCCGACGAAATCCTCGCGATCTTCCGCGAAAGCGGCGGGCAAAAGTAAAAGCGGTGGAAACGTTTCAGGCCCTTCTCGAGCAGAAGGTCTCGGAGGCATTATCGGCCGCGGGTTTCCCGCATGCGGGCGCGGTCACGCCGGCGACAGATCCGCGTTTTGGCGATTACCAAAGCAACGCGGCGCTCATTCTCGGAAAGCAGCGCGGCGAAAATCCGCGCGCAGTCGCGCAACGCCTATGCGACCTATGGGTCCCATCGGACTTATGCGAGCGGCCCACGATTGCCGGACCCGGCTTTCTTAACTTTGCGCTCAACGCGGACGCGATTGCGCGCCGGGGAACGCAGCTTCTTAGTGACGAACGTCTCGGTGTTTCGCCGGCAGAAGCCTCGCGCAAGATCGTTATCGATTTTGGTTCGCCGAACGTCGCGAAGCCGATGCACGTCGGTCACATTCGAAGCACGGTGATCGGCGACGCGATTGCGCGGATCGCGTCGTTCCTGGGCCACGACGTCGTTCGCGACAATCACATCGGCGATTGGGGCACGCAGTTCGGGATGGTCATTTACGGCTGGAAAAAGCTGCTCGATCGCGCGGCGCTCGAGCGCGATCCGATTGCGGAGCTGGTCCGCATTTACAAAGCGGCCAACGAAGCGGCAACAGCCGATCCCGCCGTGCGCGAAGCGTGCCGCGAAGAGTTGGTGAAATTGCAGGCCGGCGATCCGGAAAATTTCGGGATCTGGAAGGAGTGCGTCACGCTTTCGCTCCGCGAGTTCGACGAAGCGTATCGCATTCTCGACATTCATTACGACGTCCAGCGTGGCGAAAGTTTTTATAACGACCGTCTCGCCGGCATCGTCGAGCGCTTGTTGAAATCGAAAATTGCCGAAGAGAGCGAAGGCGCGGTCGTCGTTTTTTTCCACAACATTCCGGAGCTGGCGGACAAGCCGTGCATCATTCGGAAAAGCGACGGCGGTTACAATTACGCCACGACCGACATCGCTACCGTCGATTATCGAGTCGGCGATCTAGAGCGCGACACCTGCTGGTACGTCGTCGGCGCGCCGCAGACGTTGCATTTCAAACAAATTTTCAAGATCGCGAGTCGCGAAGGTCGAACCGCGGATTTTCGCCACATCCCATTTGGCAGCATCCTCGGCGAAGACCGCAAGCTGATGAAAACGCGCTCCGGCGAGAACGTCGCCCTGCGCGACGTGCTCGATGAAGCGGTCGTGCGCGCGGGCAAGATCGTCGCCGAAAAAAATCCCGAGCTGCCGGCGGCCGAGCGCGATGAAGTCGCGCAAGTCATTGGTATCGGCGCGGTGAAGTACGCCGATCTCTCCCAGTACCGGATGACCGATTACGTTTTTTCCTGGGACCGAATGCTCTCATTCCAAGGGAACACCGCGCCGTATTTGCAGAACGCCTACGTCCGCATCCGCTCGATCTTCCGAAAAGCCGGCGAAGAATTCCGCGCGCCTGATGCGATCGCGATCGCTGCTCCGGAAGAACGCAACCTCGCCCTGAAGCTCTGTCAATTCGCTGAAGTCGTGCCGACGGTCCTAAACGATTTCCGTCCAAACATTCTCGCGAATTATCTCTACGAATTGGCAAACGCGTTCCATTCCTTCTACGAAGCCTGCCCCGTCCTGAAATCCGAAGAGCCAGCGCGCGGTTCACGTCTCGCTCTCTGCGAATTGACCGGACGCGTTCTCGCCAAGGGTCTCGACCTTCTCGGGATCAAGGCGCCAGAGCGGATGTAAACAGGATCAATCCTGTCCATCGCGGAAATCCTGTTTAAGTTTGCTCCCCTTTCGTGAGCACCGAGCAACATCCGCGGATCCCGAGTTCGACCTACCGGTTGCAATTCAACCGCCAGTTCACGTTCACCCACGCGCGGGAGATCGTGCCATATCTCGACGCGCTCGGGATCAGCGATTGTTATGCGTCGCCTTATTTTCAGGCGCGGGCCGAGAGCCTCCACGGTTACGACATCACGGATCACAACAAGCTGAATGCCGCGATCGGTTCGCGCGCCGAGTACGACGACTGGATCGCCGACCTGCACGCGCACGGCATGGGACAAATCGTCGATTTCGTCCCGAACCACATGGGGATCGGCGAGCCGCTCAATGTCTGGTGGATGGACGTTCTCGAGAACGGATCGAGCTCGACGTACGCGCCCTTTTTCGACATCGATTGGAAACCGCTCAAGGCCGATCTCGAAGACAAGGTCCTGCTGCCGATTCTAGGCGATCAATATGGGCGGGTCCTGGAGCGCGGCGAACTCCAGATCGGTTTCGAGGCGGGCGCATTTTATCTGCGCTACTACGATCACGAATTCCCGATCGCGCCCGGCACTTATCGCCACATCCTCGAGATCGCGCTGCAAAAACTCGCGCCGTTCAAAGACCAGGATTTCTACGCGGAATTCCAAAGCATCATCACGGCGCTGGAATATTTGCCGCGAAGAACAGAGATGAATCCGGAGAAGATCGCGGAACGGGCGCGCGAAAAGGAAATCATCAAGCGGCGGCTGGAGCGGCGTTGCCAGGAAGCGCCGCAGGTGCAGAGCGCGGTTACGCAAGCCGTCGCGCAAATCAATGGTGCGCGAGGCGAGCCGCGTAGTTTCGATGCGCTCGATTCGTTGCTGAACGATCAATCGTACCGCCTCGCCTTCTGGCGGGTCGCCGCAGAAGAGATCAATTACCGGCGGTTCTTCGACGTGAACGATCTGGCGGCAATTCGAATGGAATTGCCGGAAGTTTTCGATGCGACCCATCAACTGCTCCTCGAATTAATCGGCGACGGCGCGGTCACCGGGGTCCGCATCGATCACCCAGACGGCCTTTATTTGCCGAAAGAATATTTCGAGAAATTGCAGCGGCGCGCGGCGGCTGGGCTGGGAATCCCGCTGCCGAAGGATGGCCGCGCAATCTATCTCGTGGTCGAAAAAATCCTGACCGGTAACGAGACGTTGCGAGCCGATTGGCCGGTCCACGGGACGACCGGCTACGAATTTGCGAAGCTGGTCTCGAATGTTCTCGTCGACGCGTCCGCGGAACAGGCGATTACGAAAGCGTTCCAGCGTTTCATCGGACACTCGATGCCGTTCGGCCATCTCGTTTACGCAAAGAAGCGGCTGGTGATGCGGTTGTCGCTCGCGAACGACGTCAACGTTCTCGGCGACATGCTCGATCGGCTTTCAGAACAGAACCGATGGTTTCGCGATTTTACCCTCGAAGCTCTGGCGCGCGCGGTCCGTGAAACGATCGCCTGTTTTCCGGTTTACCGGACGTACGTCACGCCGGGCCAACCCATCAGCGACGAAGATCGTGCCATCATCGAACGCGCGGTCGGGACAGCGAAACGGCGGAACCCGGCGCTGGAAGAATCAGTTTTCAATTTCCTGCGCGATATTTTGTTGCTGCGGTTTCCGGAAAACCTCGATGACGAAGCGCGCAAAGCGCACGAGCATTTCGTGCTGAAATTCCAGCAAAGCACCGGCCCGATCATGGCGAAGGGGCTCGAGGACACGGCGTTCTACATTTATAACCGGCTGACCGCGCTGAACGAAGTGGGCGGCGAGCCGCAGCATTTTGGAACCAGCGTAGAGGATTTCCACGCGCGCAACGCGGAACGCCAACGCGACTGGCCGGCGACGTTGCTCGCGAGCTCCACCCACGACACGAAACGGAGCGAAGATGTTCGCGCTCGGATCCTCGCCATATCGGAGGTGCCGCAACTTTGGCGCAGCAGTCTCCAGCGCTGGCGCACGATCAACCGGCGTTGGAAACAAAAGCTGGACGACGTTTTCGCGCCGGATCCGAACGAAGAATATTTGTTTTACCAAACGCTCTTGGGCAGCTGGCCGCTCGGCGCTACCGAGGCGAGCCGGGAATATATCGAGCGCATCCAGGCCTATATGGCGAAGGCGCTGAAAGAGGCGAAGATGAACACGAGCTGGATCCAGCCTAACGAGCAGTGGGATTCGGCGATGAGCGATTTCGTGGCGCGCGTCCTCGATCCGTCGCCGAAGAACAAGTTTCTGCCGACGTTCCTTCCAGTAGCCGAGGAGATAGCGCGGCTCGGCGCGATCAATTCGCTCTCGCAGCTCGCGCTTAAACTAACCGTGCCGGGCGTGCCGGACATTTATCAGGGCAACGAGCTTTGGGATTTCAGTCTGGTGGATCCGGACAACCGGCGGCCGGTCGATTACAAACGGCGCGCCGAGATGCTCGACTCGCTGACTGGTACTGCGCCGGAAGAATTGCTGCAAAGCTGGCCGGATGGGCGGATCAAGTTATTCCTCACCCAACGGCTGCTGCGGTTGCGGCGGGATCACGCGGCGTTGTTCCAACAAGGAAAATATATGCCGCTCACCGCCAGCGGAAC
>DATILK010000066.1:0-1585 GCA_035476555.1 Chthoniobacterales bacterium
CCTGTAGCGGCGGTCTATGACCGTTGCTAGAGAAAATCCCGCACGCAATTCATCGCGCGCAGATAAACATCGTGCGGCCCTCCGCGCATCAACTCTTCGCCCATCAGTCCCACGGCGTCGTTTTGCCCGGCCGGTAATCGGCAGCGCCGCTCGCCGGCCTCGACGTCGAGCAAATCCGCCTTCTCCGCGTGCGTCACGATGAATTCGACGCCGTCGCAGCGGACGGCACATCGGCCGATCGGCGCGCCCGATTTCTCGCGCAACATCACTTTGATTTGGTTACCGGAAGGTCCGCGAAAATCGAGCGTCGTGTTGTCGCTCTGTTTGCCGTCGGTCCATTTCAGTTGGCCGGCCAGCCAGCCCGCGAGAAGAATTGCCGTCGACCGAAATTCCGGTGCGTGCTCGATCTCGACCTTCTCGATCTTTTCAAAGTGGGCGTGGCTCGTCGGATGATCGAAAAATTGCGCCAGAGCGAGTCGGATCTGGACGAGCCGGGTCCAATTCAAATCGCAGAGCACGATCCGCTGCTTCGCTTCTGTCTGCGCGGCTTCGACACGCTCCATCTGCGTTCCGAAATTCCGCCAGCTCCGGCTGTCATAAATGACGCGGTCGACCCACGCCCAGAGCTGCGGGTCCATGGGATCGGAAAATTCTCCCTGCCACCAAAGCACCAGCGGCAGGTCGGAATCCAGCTGCGAGAAGACAATATTCGGCAGCAGGCGCGCTGATGGACCTTCGAGCAAGAAGGATAGTTGTTCCGAGCACACCTGTTTGCTTCCCTCCCGGCTCACGTGACAATGGACGTTGATCCACGCCTCCACCCGGTTTTCTTTCGCGCCCGGATCGGCCGCGATGACGATGGCACGGCAGGCGTGGTCCTCGGTAATTTCCGAAATGATCCGCGTGTTTTGCGGTAACGATCCCGGCGCCTCGCTGTAAACCGCGAGATTGATCAGCGACGCACGCGTCTTCGTCCCGCCGCCTTCCGCCCAAAGCTTCTTCAGCTCGCGATCGATCGTTCCGATCTCGACTCGCAGGCCGGGGGAAGTGGAGTGTTGGAGTGGTGGAGTATGGGGAGATTGTTTCGCTGTTTCCATTACTCCATCACTCCATTGGTCCAACTAGAGTCGCCGCCAAGCCCGTCCGTCGCGCGCCAGCAGTTCGTCGGCTTCCTCCGGTCCCCAGGAACCGGCGGGATACATGAACAAGTCGGGCTGATTTTCCTTTGCGACCCAGGCTTCCTCGATGGGGTCGATAAAAGACCATGCTTCTTCCACCTCGTCGGCGCGCGCGAAGAGCGTGGCATCGCCGCTCATCGCGTCGAGCAGCAACCGCTCGTAGGCTTCCGGGCTTGCCTTGCCGAATGACGTTCCATAATGAAAATCCATTTTCACGGGCTCGATCCGGAAACTGGTGCCCGGCACTTTCGCCTGCATCCGGAGCGAAATTCCTTCGTCCGGCTGGATCCGAATCACCATTACGTTTTGATCGAGCGAAACATTCTCGCGATTGAACAGCACCGCCGGCGCTTTCTTGAAATGAACCGAGATCTCCGTTCCTGATTTCGGCAGACGTTTTCCCACTC
>DATILK010000067.1:0-2101 GCA_035476555.1 Chthoniobacterales bacterium
CGTGAATGTCGCCGGCGTGGTTCCGACTGTGCGAAAAATCAGGATGTTACCTTCGTTCGTTTCGTAAACGTCGCCGATTGCGGCCCGCGCGTTCGAGGCGAGAAAAGCCGTTGCCAAAGCGCCGGCGGCCAGCAGGAGCCGCGAAAAAATCTTCATCATCATGGTGTAATTGTTTGGGATTCCCAATGTCCCGAGCACCGCGCGCTCGTCAACACATTCGAATACCGGAAACGTAAAAAACCCCGCGCTTCGCTTCTCGTTGCGCGACACATCGCGCGACCCCGAAAAACAGAAAGCCCGGCGATTTCGTCACCGGGCTCTCGCAATTTCGACTATTTCCGAAACGCCTAATTATAGGGCGACCAGAACGAGTCGTCGGCCACAGGCGCGAGGTTTGTCTTCGCGGTGGCTGGAACGTGCGGCAGTTGGTCCACCGTCTGCGCACCGTAGTCGTCGCCGAACAGATCCTGACCCGTCGCGAACAGGACCGTGTCCTTTTTCAGGTAATTGGTCCAATCGGTCACGCCCACAGGATCGCCACCTTTCTTCGAGGTCTCGATCGCGTATTGATCGATCGCAGAATCGATCAGGCGCAGATCGTTCAGGATTCGCGAAGCCTGCGAGCGTTTACGCGCCCGGACAAACCCCGGAACCGCGATCGCCGCCAGAAGGGCGATGATCGCGACCACGATCATGATTTCCACTAACGTAAAGGCCTTTCGGCCGGATGAATGCAATCTCATGCCGGCCAAATCGAGCAGACGTTATGCCTCTCGTCAGGTGAGTCTTACGCCTCGCGAAAAAATCAATAACGTCGAGCGCGTCCGTCCGCCCGAAGATTGTAATTCGTCGATTCTGCCGCCAGCCGGCCATCCATTCTCAGGTTCTCGACCAGGTTGTTTTTTGTGCCTTGGCGAACGGTGAACCCTTTACCCAAACTTGCCGGCCCCATGATCTCATTCCATTTATTCGCCTTCAGCGTCAGCAGCCTGGAGGAGCCCCAGTACTCCATCTGATCGCCGGCGGGGTGATCGAAGTGGGCAAATGAAAGCACCATGGTTCCATCCGCGATTTTATAAACCAGCACATGGAGCACGACCGAGCTCGTCAGGTGCGGGCGCTCAATCGCGTAATTGCCGGCAATGGTCGTTTCCTTCGCCAGTTGAAGCGCGAGCGGGTCGTAGACGCCGCCGAGCTCGGAGTGGATCACGCGCGCTCCCGTGAATTTCGTCCCGGAAAGATTCGCCCGCACCACGATCCAGCCTTCGACTGGCGATACGACCAGGCTGTTGAAGAATCGTGGACTGACCGTCCGCTCGAGGACGCGTTTCGGGATGACATTAAGGTCACCCAGTCTTCGCGTCGTGTTGGGGGTATCCGCGGCGAACCCAGACGAGAGAAAACCAACCGACAAGACTGCGATGATTAACGGTTTCATGTGACTAGTCTGTCCAGCGGCTCGTGGATTCGACAAGACCGATCACAAGTGGTCTTGCATCGGTTGAGTAAGTGGTCCGACAGCCGGACGCGCCTAAATATATTGGTGACGCTTGCGCCAGGGCTGATGTATTGACTATTCTCAAGGACAGGATGTGGGAAATCGATCCCATCGATCTTTGGACCGCCGCGGCACTCGTGGTTGGGTATTCGCTCCCGTTTGTCGCGCTGGAGATAGAGTTCAAACTGCAGGAACTAAGAAGGCGTGCCGAAGACAAAGAGATCCAGAAGGCGCTCCTGAGGCGACTTACCGGTCACGATTAGTATCCATCCGCACTAATTGGAGGGTTCGCGGCAAGCACCAACGCGCGTCTTGTAAAAGCCATACCGAATCAGGCCCTAGACCCTCACATTTCATATGACATATATTGTCTGATGTTGTAAACGGGGATAGCGGATGCGCGGGTTCGGAAATTCTCTGCCATCGATGATTGCTACCCTGCCGATGGCGGCGTGAATTTGGCGAGGCCGAATTCCTGATGGGTTAATTGGGCGGCGCGGTCGGCGTCCTGGCCATCGATGATCACGGCGATTTTAATTTCGGACGTCGAGATCAATTGAATGTTGATGCTGCCTTTACCCAGACAATCGAACAAACGCGCGG
>DATILK010000068.1:0-8057 GCA_035476555.1 Chthoniobacterales bacterium
GTATTGAACCGACCAAATGAAAAACGCATGCTGGCACGGGCACGATCCGGCGGGACGTTCATGGCCCGCAAGACGTGCGACGTCTCCAGAGAGCCTGTGCGGCAAGCCGAACCGGCGGAACAACAGAGCCCGTGCCGATCGAACATCATCAGGGCGGCGTCCGATTCGATTCCCGTGAATGAAAGGTTGGACGTGTTCGGCAATCGCGCGGTTCGGTCGCCGTTCACGAAGGTTTCGGGTACTCGCTCCAGCACGCCGGTTTCGAAACGGTCGCGCATCGCGCGCACCCGGCTGTTCTCTTCTGCTAGCGCGGCCGTGGCGCATTCGGCTGCTTTTCCCAGCGCTACGATCGATGCCACGTTCTCAGTTCCGGCGCGGCGACTGTTTTCCTGGCTTCCACCGATCATCAGCGGCTTGAACGCCGACCGCTTGTTCACGTAGAGGGCGCCGACGCCTTTCGGCCCATGCAGTTTGTGCGCGGAAAGCGCCAGCGAATTCAGCGTCATGTCCCGGAGACGGACCGGAATTTTTCCGACGGTCTGGATTGCATCGGTGTGAAACAGCACCCGTTTGCGGCGCGCGATCTCCGCGATTTCCTGCACTGGGAAGAGGACGCCGGTTTCGTTGTTCGCCCACATCACGGTAACGACGGCCGTTTGCGGGGTGATCGCGTTCTCGAGTTCGTCCAGGTCGAGGTTTCCCTCGCCATCGACACCGACGACGGTGCGCGCGAAACCTCGTTTCGCGAGGGTGTCGCAATGGACTCGTGTCGCGCTGTGTTCGACCGCGGTCGTCACGACGTGCCGGCGATTCGGATCGAGCTGGAGCGCCGAGTTTACGGCCGCGTTATTCGATTCCGTTCCGCAGCTGGTAAAGACGATTTCCCCCGGCTCGCAGCCCAGTAACGCCGCCACGCGTTCCCGCGCCAAATCAATTGCCTGCCGCACTTGGCGTCCAAACAGATAGCCGCTCGACGGGTTCCCGTAGTACTGGGTCAGGAACGGAAGCATCTCTTCGAGAACAGCGGGATCCAGCTGCGTCGTCGCGTTGTTATCGAGGTAAACGATTTGCTCGCCCGGGATCATGGCAGCGGCCATTGTAGGCGAGCGGACTGGTGACGTAAAGTGCGCCTTACTGGGGCGGCCGCGGGGCGTTCCCGGGATGCTGGGGATCGCGGTGGGTGTAACGGAAATAAAGATTCCGGAGATAAATCGGCAACGGCATTGCCGTGCTCAAAACGCCCACCGAATCGCGTTGGTAGATCGCAAAATAACTGAGCATCAGCAGGCTGCCGATCGCGCTGCATTCCCAAAAGCCGAAAGGAATCACGCTTTTGCGTGCGCGTTCCGACGCGATCCATTGAATGACGAACCGCAAGCCGAAAACGAGCGTGCCGATCAGGCCGACGACTTTCCAGGGATGCATCAAAATTCCAAATACGTAGGTGTCGGCGAGAAACTGGTAGCTCTTCATAACGCGCCAAGGTTCCTCCAAGGCGCGACGCTTTACAAACTGCGGCGTGATCGGGGTTTCTTCTCTGCCCGAATCCATCTAGGATTGCGCCGCATGTCGTCGATTTGGGACCTGGCTAATCCGCAACTGCGCAACCTGCCGGTCTACGAACCGGGGAAGCCGATCGAGGAGACCGCGCGAGAGCTCGGCGCTCATCCCGACGAGATCATCAAGCTCGCTTCGAACGAGAACCCGCTCGGCCCTTCGCCCAAAGCGCTCGCCGCCATGCGCGCGGCCATTGCCTCGGCGAATCGTTATCCCGATGGCGGCGCGTTTTATTTGCGCGAAGCGCTGGCCGCCAGGTTAAACGTCAACCGCGACCACCTCATTCTCGGCGCCGGCTCCAATGAAATCATCGAGTTTCTCGGGCACGCGTTTCTCGATCGCGGCGATGAGGTGGTCACCTCCAAACACGCGTTCGTCGTTTACAAACTTGTCGCGGCCGTCTTCGGCGCGCGCGCGATCGAAGTGCCGAGCCCGGATTTTCGCTACGACCTCGATGCGATCGCCGCCGCGATCACTCCGAAAACGCGGTTGATCTTCATCGCGAATCCGAACAATCCCACCGGCACGCTCGCCACGCAGGACGAGCTCGACCGATTCATAAAGGGCGTCCCGCCAAACATCGTGGTCGTATTCGACGAAGCCTATTACGAATATCTGGACGACCCACCGGATACGCTCCGTTTTGTTCGCGCCGGCCGAAACGTCGTCACCCTCCGCACGTTTTCAAAAATTCAGGGGCTCGCCAGCTTGCGCGTCGGCTACGGAATCGCGCATCCGGAATTAATCCGGGTGCTGCACAAGACGCGGCAGCCGTTCAACGTCAGCGGCCTCGCCCAGGCGGCAGCGCTCGCCGGGCTCGAGGATGCCGAGCATCTGCGCGAAACAAAACGCGTTACCGATGAAGGGCGCGAGTATCTGCAAAAAGAATTTACCGCGCTCGGGCTTCGCTTCGTTCCGAGTGTCGCGAACTTCGTCCTCGTGAACGTCGGCGACGGCGTGAAGATTTTCCGCGCGTTGCTTGAGCGGCGAATCATCGTGCGCGCGCTCAAGGGCTATGACCTCGCCGCCTGGGTTCGAATCTCGGTCGGCACAATGGAACAGAATCGGCGATGCATCGCAGCGTTGAAGGAAATTCTGGCGAAACAATAGCCGCCATTTCCACTCCGCTCGGCGAAGGCGCGATCGCTATCGTCCGCGTTTCGGGCGAGGAAGCGATCGCGGTTGCCGACGAAGTTTTCCGCGGCAGCGAGAAGCCATCGAGTCTTCCGCCGCATGCCCAGCGTCTCGGCGAAATCGTCGCGGGCGGGCGCGTGATCGATCAGGTCATGCTCAGCGTCCGTCGCGCGCCTGCGAGTTACACGGGCGAAGATCTTGTCGAGATAAGTTGCCACGGTGGCATTCTCGTTACATCGCAAGTCCTTGAAGCGTGTCTCGCCGCGGGCGCCCGGGCGGCGCGTCCCGGCGAATTTACCGAGCGCGCATTTCTGAACGGCAAGCTGGACCTGACCCAGGCGGAAGCGGTGATGGATTTAATCCGCGCCCGAACCGATCTCGCGTTGCGCTCCGCGCGCGAACAACTCGAAGGCCGGCTCGGCGAGAAGATCACGGCGATTCGATCGGAGGTTGTTAACGTCCTCGCTCATCTCGAAGCGGCCATCGATTTTCCGGAGGAAGGCATCGCGCCTGACGCAGGCTCAGCGCTTCGTCAACGGCTCGATTCGGTTCGCGAACAAATCCGCGCCCTCATCGCGACGGCGGATCAAGGACGCATTTTGCGCGAAGGCCTGCGCGTGGTGATCTACGGCCCGACGAACGCCGGGAAATCGAGCTTGCTCAATCGCCTGCTCGGTTACGAGCGCGCCATCGTCAGCGAGAAACCCGGTACCACGCGCGACACGATCGAAGAAGTTATTAATTTGCGCGGCATTCCCGTTCGCTTGCTCGATACCGCTGGCCTCCGCGACTCGGTCGACGAGATTGAGCGCGAAGGAATGGCGCGCACTTCGAAATCGCTCGCCGGCGCCGATCTTCTTCTTCACGTCCTCGATCGCAGCGTCCCGCCGCCGTCTGACTTCACCGAGAACTCGACTGAACAAACGCGCCTCGTCCTTCTCAACAAGAGCGACCTGCCGGAACATCCTGACTGGCAGAATGCCGACGCTTTGCGCATCTGCTGTCTTTCCGCCGACGGCCTGGTTGGCTTGGAAGAAGCGATCCTCGCGAAAATTTCCGAGAAACATTTGCGGCCCGAGAGCGGAGTGGCCATCAACGCGCGTCACCGCGATTGTCTGAGGCGCGCGCTTGCTTCGTGCGATCTCGCCGCCGGCACAATGCAAGGCGCGCTTGCGCCGGAATATGTCGCGGTTGATCTGCGGGCGGCGTTGCGAGCCCTCGACGACATCACGGGCGCCGCGAATGCCGAAGAAATCCGCGACGCCCTCTTCGCTCAATTTTGCATCGGCAAATGAACGCCGAAGGCTTCTATGAACGTCTCGTTAGGCCACTGCTGTTTTCGCTCTCGGCGGAAGGCGCCCACAATTTTGCGATTCGAAATTTGCGCATCGCTTCCAACTGGCAGGCTGCACTTCGCCAACTCGAGCGTTTCCAGCCGGCATCGAAACCAACGACTGTTTTCAGTTTAACGTTTCCAAATCCCGTCGGGCTCGCCGCGGGCTTCGACAAGAACGGCGTCGCGATTCCAGCGTGGGCCGCGCTCGGCTTCGGCTTCGTCGAAGTCGGCACCGTCACGGCAAAACCGCAGCCAGGAAATCCCAAGCCGCGCATTTTCCGTTATCCCCAGCAGCAAGCCCTCATCAATCGCCTCGGCTTTAACAACGACGGCGCTGACGTCGTTGCCGCGCGGCTGCGCGCGCTGCGCGAGAGCGATTGCTGGCCTGCGATCCCCGTCGGCATCAACCTCGGTAAATCCAAGGTCACGCCCATCGAAGAAGCCGTGGACGATTACCTCTATTCCTTCCGCCTTCTCGCGCCGCTCGCCGATTACGTCGTCCTCAACGTCAGCTCCCCAAACACGCCCGGCCTGCGGTCGTTACAGGAGCACAACGCTCTCGAGCAATTGCTCGCAGCCGTTCGCCGCGAAAACGAAAATGCGCCCAAACCGGTCCTGCTAAAAATCGCTCCCGATCTTTCCCTCGACGACCTGGAACAAATCATGGCGACCTGCGCGCAGAACGGCATCGCCGGAATCATCGCCACGAACACGACGCTCGATCATTCTGGGATTCCGAAGTCGCTCGATCAAACCGGCGGATTGAGCGGCCGGCCTCTTCGCGAAAAATCCACCGAGTTCGTCCGCGCCATCCGGGCCCATTCGCCGCTTCCAATCATTGCGTCCGGCGGAATTTCCGATGCGGCGAGCGCGCGCGAAAAACTCCAAGCCGGCGCGCAATTGATTCAGGTTTACACCGGCTACGTCTACCGCGGCCCGGGATTACTGCGCGAAATCGTCGAAGGCCTGTAGCCGTCGCCTTGCCGCCGCGCCATTTGCTCTCACGCTTCGCACAGCGAAGCGGCTACAGAAGAAATGCAGCAGCCGATTATTGCGTAAGATTAAAAACCTCGACCAGGCCCACGCCGGTCGTGTTCCCTTTTCCGCGCACCACGGCCGAATAACTTCCGGGATCGAGGTCCATGACAACGGCTGCTTCCTTGTCGTTCCCCGGCGCCAGCCCGTTCGATTGCAGGATCTGCTGGTTCGTTTGCGAATTCGTTTTCCAATTGTCGTTCGATAAAATCAGCTGCGACCCGCGGTAAATATCGAGCGTCGGATCGAGCAACGCATCGTTGATTCCAAAATTCTTCAAGCTCGGCCCGATCGCCCTGATCGCGACCCGCTGCGGCGTCCCGGGCTGATTTTGCGGCGCCGCCACAATAAATCCCGCGATCATCGCCCCGTTGTCGCCCATCTCTACTTTGCCGCGCGTGGAGATGTTTCCGAGTTTCGCGGCGGCCAGGCCCGAGATGTCGTAGGCTTCGAGCACGCCATTGCCGTTCGTTTTGCCGCGAAGAATTGCGGTATACGTGCCAGGCGACAGAAGGGCGACGATAACTGATTCGCGCGAGTCCGACGGAGTAAGCCCATTTGTCGTTAATGTCTGACGATCCGAAGCGCTGTTAGACGTGTAATCATCGTTGAACGCGACCAGCGTCCCATTTGCATCCATGAGCGAGAGCGTGGGATCTTGCAGCGCATTTGCGACGCCGACGGCCGTCAGCGATGGACCGATTCCGCGAAACACCATCTGTTTCGATGATGATCCCTGGATAATAAACCCCGCGATCATCGCGTCGTTACCGGATTCAACCGGACCGCGAGTCGAAATGTTGAGAAGTTTAGTGGAAATATCGTTGCCCGATGGCGGCGCCGCTGTTGGGGAAACGACTGGCGTTGCCGTCGGGATCGGTGTCGGTAAGGGAACGCCGGACGGCAAGACTTGGATATAAATTGTATTCGATGTCGCGGTGGTTCCGTTCACATCCGTGATGCGCGCGGTCAGTTGATGGGTGATGGCGGCGTCCGATGCATTCGTGGGCGCAAAAGTGAAGGCAAATTGACCGCCGGTCCTGGTAGCTGTTCCGACGGAATTGCCATCAGAAAACATTTCAATCTTCGTGATGCGCGCCGGGTCGCCTCCGCTCCCGCTCACCACTCCTTGAATATTTATGGCCGATCCAAACAGGACCGTGAGTGGATTGAGCGGGTCTTCTGAAGTTGGGATCGTGATCCGAACAAATGGCTGGTTGTCCGTCACGTTCACGCGGACGTCGGGAGAGATCGTGTAGTTGCCCTTATCATCAACCGCCATCGCATTGAGGATGTAGGTCCCGGCGATGGTCGGAGTCCAATGAACCGGACCTTCCGTCGTGTAGGGGAACGTCACATCCGGGGCGTAAAGGGCGACACCATCGACAAAGAACTGGACGGAGTTAACCAGACGAACAACCCCATTTTGATCCCTCGCTTCCCCCGTGATCTGGACCGCGGTGCCGGCAGCGACGGTGCGATCGGCAAGCGGATCTGTAATGCGGACTGTGAGCGCGGCGCGCGCATCAATTTGCGGAAGAATACTAACTGGAAAGGTAAAGCTGATGTTTGTGCGGTCCTTGCTGTCCGTCGTGCGCGCGACGAGTTCGATATCGGTGTGGTTCTCGAAATTTCCGGACGGACCAAACCACGAGTACGGATTGGTGATGGTCTCAGCCGGGCTCCACTTCAACGAATAGGGAAACGAATAGTCAAAGCTCGAGTAGGGGAACGGGGCGTCGGCAAAAGGATGAATCGTGGAAAGTTGTTTGAAGAACGGGCCGATAAACTCGAACACCAGTCCGCCGAGCGACTGCGTTCCAGTGCTGGTCAATCCGAGGCCAACAGGACCCATCGTGCCGCCGCTAATAACCTTGTACAAACTCCCGTTTGAGACCACGATGTCGCCGAAGGAGAAAACCTTTCCTTCCTGAAGCGGAACGCCCGCGTAATCGCTATTGATCTCCGAATACTTATGAAACTGCGGGATGACGAGCTGAACCGTGACGGTCCCGTTTGCGACGATAATGTTCTGCAACTGGTAAGGATCGGTCGCGTTTGGAATTGCGGAGCTAGGTGCCGTCGGATCGGGCGTGACAACTTTGTAAATTCGTTTATTCGCGCTGAAGACATCGCCGATTTGATATGAATTTGCTGGGCTGAAAGCTCCGCCAACCCTTTGGAACCTGACCACTCCCGGCTTTGGTTCAGGCAATCCACTTGAAATCGAATGCAGACCGTCCCCGACGCCGACCGCTGTGAAGACTGTGTTGTCAACCGTTCCGGCGATCGAGACTCGATAGGCATTGCCATTGGAGATAACCAAATCGCCCTTCCAGTATTCCAACTGCGCCTTGAGAACCTTGGAAGGGATGAAGTTGAATCCAGCCGTGCCGTTGACGGCAATTTCGCCGGTCGTCTGCTGAAATCCCAGGCTGACATCCGACGAAGTGGTTCCTTCCTGGACGACTTCATAAATTCGCCCATTCGAAACGACCAGTTGTCCCCGGAAATAGAGAAGGTTTGGCTGGAGCGCACCGCCGGCGAAAGTAAACAGGACAACGCCAATCGCGTTTCCACCAGCTGCGGCGAGAGACGGGTCCGGCACGTTTGGGTCGAGGCGGCCCGCCGTGATCACCTGATAAACTTCGTTGTTCCCGTTCTGGTCGATCACCAAATCCGAATCGTTCGGTGGCGGCGCGGGATAATGCTCCGGAAAGAGAGTGTTCGAGCCCGCCGGCGCTTCGTGGTAGTTGTAGTAATCGAGATCGGCCACCAGCTGCGGTCCGATGTAACGATAATTTGGATCGACACTCGTTTCCGTATTCCCGGGATCGAGGGGCGGCGGAGAACTACCGATCGGATAAGAAACCAAGTTCAACACGCCGAAGAGCTCCCCGTTAGACAGCACTTTGTCTCCAGGACTGTAAGGAACACCCGCCGAAAGTTGGAATGGAACGCTTCGATGAAAGAATTGCGCTTCCTTAACATTCGC
>DATILK010000069.1:0-5053 GCA_035476555.1 Chthoniobacterales bacterium
AAAGAGACGAAGACGTTCGAGCATCTCGCCTGCACACACAAAGAATCGCGCAATCTCAGCGGCATTCCCGGTCGCGAAGCGGAGCGCGTTTCAACCGCATCGGTCACGCGGAATTTCTTCAATATCATCGGACTTTCGCCGCAAATCGGCCGTGTCTTTAGTGAAGACGAAGACAAAGTCGGCGCACCGCCGGTCGCGATCATTAGCGATAGAATCTGGCAACGCGTTTTCAACCGTTCACCGAAAGCGATCGGGCAATCGATTGTTTTGCACGATCAGAATTTCACCGTCATCGGCGTGATGCCGCCGCAGATGACTTCGCCGCAGGATACCGAGGTCTGGCTTTCATTGATGCGGCGAAGCAATAATCCGGCGTGGATAGATCGATCGCATCATCCGATGATGTTTGTCTGGGGCCAGCTAAGACTCGGGGTGACGGTCGATCAAGCGCGGAGCGAAATGAAAACGATCGCCGCGCAACTCGAAAAGGCGTATCCGGAAACGAACAAGGGTGAAACGATTGTGGTCACGCCGCTCCTCGAAAATCTTGTCGGCAAATATCGGACGAATCTCGGGTTGTTGTTAGGCGCGGTTGGGTTGGTTTTGCTGATCGCGTGCGCAAACCTGGCAAATCTTTTTGCCGCCCGCGGAGCAGCGCGGTCGCGCGAATTCGCCATTCGCGCCGCCGTGGGCGCGAGCCGCGGACGGATTGTGAAACAGCTTTTAGTCGAAACTTTCGTCGTCGCAATTATCGGCGGAGCGCTCGGATTTTTCATCGCGCTTTGGGCGCGGGACGCGGTGTCGATCTTGGCGCCACAAAGTGCCTCCAGGTTTCAGGACATCCCATTCGACCTGCCGGTGTTGATATTCACGTTGGTCGTTGCATCGGTCACAGCCATGCTTTTTGGCGTTTGGCCGGCGTGGCAAAGTTCGCGGGCCGACGTTCAGCTGGCTTTGAAAGCCGGTTCGCAAGGAAGCGGCGATGCGCCATCAGCCAAGCGGACGCGCGATTGGCTCGTCATTAGTCAGATTGCGCTCACGCTCACGTTACTTATTGCGGCGGCGCTGGTGTTGAAGAGTTTTTCGCGATTGCAAGCGCTCTCGTTAGGCTACGAACCGCGTGGGATGCTGACCGCGCGCCTGGAAATGCCATGGCAGACTTACAACACGCGCGACAAGATCGACGTGTTCGCCAAGATGTTGCTCGACAAAGTGCGAACTCTTCCCGGTGTGCAAAGCGTGGCGATAAGCTCGAACGCGCCGCTCATGGGTGGATGGCAAACTGGATTCTGGCGCGAAGGCACGCCGCAACCGACGGCCGCGGACATGTTGAGCGCCGATCTCGAAGTTGTCGCGGGCGATTATTTTTCGACATTCAAAGCGCCATTACTGCGCGGCCGAACATTGAACGAACGCGACACGAAAGATTCGCCGCGGGTCATCGTTGTCGATCAAGCGATGGCGGACAAATATTTTCCGGGCGAGGACCCGATCGGAAAACGCCTGATGGTCGATGCCGGCAACGACGACGAAGGCAATGTCGCGAGCGAGATTGTTGGCATCGTCACGCCGATGCGCTTTCATGCCATTGATGAAATGGCGCCGTTGCCGTTAATCTACTGTTCGTTAGGACAGGTTCAGCGCACGAGTCTGACGCTTTTCGTAAGATCGACATCTGGTCTAGTGACGTTGGAGCGCCCGATTCGGGATGCGATCAGTTCGATCGATCCGGCGCTGCCGCTCTTCGATGTTCGCCCGATGACCGATCGCGTCCAGGAAACGTGGGGTACACAACGTTTGCTCAGCTTTCTCTTCTCCGTTTTCGCTGGACTCGCGCTCACGCTCGCGACCATCGGTCTGTATGGTCTTCTCGCTTACACCACGCTCAAACGCGTGCGCGAAATCGGTGTCCGTCTCGCGCTCGGTGCGCGTCCATCCCAAATTCTCACCCTAATTCTTTCCCACGGAATGCAGCTCCTTCTCGTCGGCTCAGCCATTGGTTTGGTCGGCGCGATCGCCGTCTCTCACTTTCTGCAACGTCTCCTTTTCGAAGCCAGCGGCATCGACCCGAGGATTTATCTTGAAGTCGGAGCGGTGCTTCTCAGCGCCACATTCCTTGCCTGCTGGATTCCGGCGCGCCGCGCCAGCCGAGTCGACCCCGTCGTGGCATTGCGAATGGAATAAAAAGCAACCTAACAAGTAATCTATGGAAACGACTCTTCGCGACATTCGCTACGGCTTGCGCATGCTGCGTAAAGATCTCGGTTTTACCATCGTCGCAGTCGTCGCGCTGATGCTCGCGATCGCCAGCACGACTGTGATCTTCAGCGTGATCAACGGCGTACTCTTGCGCCCGTTACCTTATCCCGAGGCCGACCGACTTGTGACGCTCTCGCCGACGGTTCGCGCGACGAACACTCCGGGCGACGCAACTTCGCCCGCGAACTATCTCGATTGGGCCGCGCAGAACGATGTTTTCGCAGCAATGGCAGCGGCACGTGGCTGGCAGGGAAATTTGGATGAAGGCGACGCGCCGGAACGCCTGCGCGTGACGATGGTGACGGCGAGTTTTTTTCGCGTCTTCGAAACCGCGCCGTTGATTGGCCGCACTTTGCAAGCAGCCGATGAACAACCGGGCGGTGCCAATGTTGCGGTGCTCAGTCAAGGTTTGTGGGATCGGAAATTCGGTGGCGATCGCAACATCATCGGGCGCGGGATTCGTTTCGACGGTGAAGCGCACACCGTCGTCGGCGTGATGCCGGCAAGTTTTTCCCCCGATGATTACGGCGAACTTTGGGTGCCATCGCCTTTCGGTGTGCCGACGCATGCCTTGCGACCGACCGCGGATCCGCGGCAAATTCGCGACATCAATTTTCTCGATGTTTTCGCGCGCATGAAACCGGGCGTGACGATCCAACAGGCGCGCGCACAAATGGACGCGATCGCGTTGCGTTTGGAAAAAGATTATCCGAACGACAACATGGGCCAAGGCGCGACCGCCACGCTCTTGCAGGAAGATAAAGTGAGCGGCATTCGCTCCGCGCTCATTATGTTGGGCGCGGCAGTTGGTTTTCTTTTGCTGATCGGTTGCGCGAATATCGCCAATCTTCAGCTGGCGCGCGGTGCTGCCCGCGCGCGGGAAGTTTCCATTCGCGCCGCGCTTGGTGCGGATCGCAGACGACTTGTTAGGCAACTTCTGACCGAAAGTATTTTGCTCGCAGTCATCGGGGGCGCGCTTGGGATTTTAGTCGCGATCTGGGCCATGCCGGTTTTGATGGCGATGGCACCGCCGGTTTTGAGCAGTTTCAAAGAGGTGACGATCGATCGCGGCGTTCTTCTTTTCGGTTTGATCGTTTCTGTTTTGACCGGCGTGATCTTCGGTCTTACACCGGCTTTCCAATCATCATCGGCCAATCCGAACGACTCGTTAGGCGACGGCGAACGCGGCAGCACCGCCGCGCATAATCGCAGCCGTTCTGTCCTGATCACGACTGAAGTCGGTCTAACCCTTGTTCTGCTAATCGGCGCCGGGCTCATGATCAAGAGCTTCGGTAAATTGATGAAAGTCGATCCCGGTTTCACCCCGGCCAACCTGCTCGTCTTTGATATCGGGCTGCCGGCGGGGTCAGACGACGCGCGCAATCTCAATTTTTATCAGCAGGTGGTGGAACGCATCGGCAGCTTGCCAGGCGTTGCTCGCGTCGGTGCGGTCAGTCGTTTGCCATTCTCCGGCGGAAACAGCGGGCGTTCTTTCAACTTGTTAGGCAGCGAAAAGAGCTACGACGCCGACATTCGTATCAGCACGCCCGACTATTTTCGCACGATGGGCATTCCGCTTTTGCGAGGTCGCGTTTTCACCGAGCAGGACACGCCGAACTCGGCGCGCGTTTGTGTGATCAACGAAGCCGCTGCCCGCATGCTGTTCCCGAACGACGATCCGATCGGCAAATACATCACGAACTTCGGGCAGGATAGCGAGACGATGCAGATCGTCGGCGTAACCGGAAACATCCGGCATCTCGCGCTCGAGACGCCGCCACGCGCCGAACTTTACCAACCGCTCGGGCAAGGCAAATGGCCACGCATGTTTGTCGCGGTGCGCCCCGTCGCGGGCAATCCGCTCGCGTTGTTGCCATCGGTGCAGAATGCGGTCTGGAGTGTCGATCGCAACGTCGCACTCGGGAATGTGCGCACAATGGAAGACACAATTGCGCGCACATTGTTGAAACGAAAATTTACCATGACGCTTCTGACCATTTTCGCTGGCATCGCGATCGCTCTGGCCTCGATCGGACTCTATGGCGTAATGTCTTATTCGGTCTCGCAACGCACGCGCGAAATGGGAATTCGCGTGGCGCTCGGCGCGCAACGACGTGACGTGCTGCAACTAGTCATTAGGCGGGGAATGTTGCTGACGATGGTCGGCGTCGGTCTTGGTCTGGCTGGTTCATTTGGCCTAACGAGACTAATTTCGAGTCTGCTCTTCGGCGTAAGCGCAACCGACATCGGGACTTTCGGCGCGGTATCTTCTTTGCTCTTTGTTATCGCCCTGCTCGCCTGCTGGTTGCCGGCGCGCCGCGCCAGTCGGGTCGATCCCATCGTCGCCTTGCGCACGGAATAAGAATCCATGATCAGGGAAATTCGTTATGCCATTCGGCAATTGGCTAAGCATCCCGGCTTTACCTTTGTCGCTGCAATTACGCTCGCGCTCGGGATCGGCGCGAACACCGCCATCTTCAGCGTCGTCAACGCGCTTCTTTTGCGGCCGTTACCTTATCCGCATTCCGAGCGACTCGTTCTTCTGCGCGAACGATCCGAGACTTTCGAGGCCGGCTCCGTTAGTTATCCTAACTACCTCGATTGGCGCGCGGCCCAGCGCGGATTTACCGATCTCGCGCTCTTCCGGCGCGATCGCGCCAATCTCTCCGGCAGAATGGGCGAGGCCAATCCGGAACGGATCGGCGCTGCGCGCGTGACCTGGAACTTCTTCGGAATCCTAGGGCTGCCGCCAACACTTGGGCGCGATTTTGCAGAGGCTGACGATTTGCCTGGG
>DATILK010000070.1:0-23531 GCA_035476555.1 Chthoniobacterales bacterium
CGGGTCGAGCTGTTCACGGTGTTACCCAGCAGTCCCATATGTTCGATGTACTTCCGCCAGCTTTGCAGATTTGCCGCGATCACCGCGGGCACCAGGTAGAGCCAAAGGAAATATTTCCACGCTCCCGAAAACGCGACGGCCGCGACCACACTCGCCCACACGACAACCGACAGCGCCAGCTCCACCCAAATTCGCCGCCTCACCTTCCGGCTCCGAACGATCGAGTTTCGCTGGATGAAGACGCGCAGAAAAATGAGCGGCGCATAGAACAGCCCCAGAGTGAGTTCGAAAAACGCGGCGAGGTGCCGGCTCCAGCGCGGCGCCCTGGTCAGAACAAACGGCCAGAGTTCCGTATCTTTTTCAGTAGCCAAATGGATGTGATGCATTTGGTGCACCACGCGGTAGAGGCTGAACGGAAGCATGCTAAAAATGCCGATGAGCACGCCGTCGAATTCATTCAAGCGACGGCTCTTCCGGAGCAGGCCGTGGGAAGCTTCGTGAAAACCGATGAGCAGTCCGTGCATCAAATGCGCGGTCACGAGAACTAGTGGCACTGTGAGCCAGAGCCAACCGGCCCGGACGGTGAACCAGATCGCGCTCTCACTCACGGCAAGCGAGATCACCAGGGTCTGGAACGTAACGCTGCTTATGCCGTGCTCATCGTGCAGCTCGGAAACAGGTTCGGCGGTCGCAGCAATGCTTGCCATATCAGCTCATCAGCGCTGCTGTTTGTCTTTCGGGAAGCTGGCAGACGTTTTCGATCACGGTCCGGAATAAACGCCCCAGTTCTTCGACTTCAGGTTGGGAAAAAAGATTTTCCCGGAAGAGCCAGACCAGTTCGAGCTCCGCGCCTTGTTCCGTGATCTCGCATCCCAAATCGAATCGGGGCGTGCCGGTCGAGCGCATCCTTAACTTCAGAGAAAGCCCGCGCATTTCGAGATCGGGCACCGGATGATTTTGCAAAGCGAACCGCACCTGAAAAACGGGATTGTATTTTGGCGACGGGCGTTCGCCTATTGCCCTCACCAACTCGGCAAACGGCATCGCGTTCGCGAAGCAATCGACCGTCGATTCGTGGACGGCTCGCAAATGCTCCGAGAATGGGCGATCCCGTTCTACCTGCGCGCGCAGAGGCACGACGCTCGAAAAATATCCCATCGTCTCGCGAACATTCTGCTTCGTTCGGTTTGCGAACGGCGTTCCCACCACAATGTCGTCGGCGCCGGTCCAGCGCGACAGCGTCACCTGAAACGCTGCCAGCAATGTGCTGAAAAGCGTCGCCCCACTGCGGCGGGCCAGTTCCTTCACCGGGCCGCTGATCTCCGCCGGAAGTTGCGTGACCATGCGTCGCGGTCGAAAGACGACGTCGGATTCTTCCGGGATGCTCCAAAGACGCTGAATTCCGGTCAGGCGGGATTTCCAGAAGGCGATGCGCGGTTCCAGTTCGGCGGGTTGCCAGAACGCCCTCTCGGCAGCACCCCATTCGGAATAAGAAGTTGCGACGGGCGGAAGCTTGTCTTCCCCACCCATTCGGTGTTGCAGATAGGCGGCGCCCAAATCTTCGACGAACACGCCAAGGCTCCAGCCATCGGCAATCGCGTGGTGAATCGCACAGACCAACACCTGGTCATCGGGAGCACGACGAAAAACATCGACCCGATAGAGAGGACCCTGGAGCAGATCGAACGGCTTGGAAAACGTTTGGAGCGCGAGCTCTTCGAATTCTTCCGCTGACGTGTCTGGCGAAATATCGCGAAACTCCATCATTGGCCGGCTGCGTTTCCGGATCAGTTGGACGGGTCCGTTTTTTCCCGGCAGGAACGAAAGCCGCAACACCTCCTGGCGATCGACGACTCGCTGAAAGCTTGCGAGAGAATCCTCCTGTGAGATCGTCCCGCGAATACTAAGCATCGAACAAATATGATTCGATACGTCCGACGGTGGCGCGGGCGAGGTTTCCCATAACTCGCGCTGGGAGAATGTCAGTGGATGGAGCTGGACGTCGCCGCTCTCAATCCACTGTTTGAAACGAGCTTGTTTTTCTTCAGACATGCGAAGCGGACTCTACCCAAGGATCTTCCTTATCGCCGGCGATAAGCCGGTCGATCTCTTCGTTCGAAAGAACGTCGAAATCGATCTCGTCCGCAACGCCGTTCGTGTCGTCTGCGGTTTTGGGGATAGCGCCCGCCGGCGCGACGGTCGTTGACGCGCCACCCCCGAGATGTGCCAATATCAAAGCCGCGATCTGTCCGATCGTGCGGGCGCGCATGAGACTGGTCGGCGGAAGAGCGATGCCGATGGCCGCTTCGAGTGAGTTCTCTATCTCGACTCCCATCAGAGAGTCGAGGCCGAGATCAGTGAGCGGCTGATCGTCGCGAAGCGTGTCCGGTTTCACCCGGAGAACGAAGCCGACGACTTCACGCACGGCCTGTGCGATCACGGCTTCCTTTTCCGCAGGCGCGGCTGCGTCGATCCGGTTTCGCCAATCACTCGTGACGCCACCCTTGTCCTCGCCCTCGGCCGCGGTGAAGATGCGCTCATAAAGCGGGTTCGCTTGCGCGCCCCGGAAGAAGCTTTTCCATTTCGCCCAATCCACACGGATAGCCGCGACTTGTGTGCTCGCGGCGCGAAGCGACGACTCGAGAATCGAAATCACTTCGCTGGGGGACAATTCTGTCGTGCCCTGTTTTGCCAGGAACTCAGCGACGCGCTCATTCCGTGCGACGTATCCCTCGCCGCCAAGAACCCCCCAATTGATCGTGAGCGCAGGCAGGCCAAGCGCGCGCCGGTGATGAGCGAGCGAATCGAGAAAGGCATTCGCCGCCCCGTAATTACCCTGCGCCGGATTCCCGAAGATCGATGAGACCGACGAAAACATGACGAAGCAATCCAAGGCCAGGTCGCGCGTGGCTTCATGGAGCAACCAGGCGCCGAGTGCCTTGGGACGAATGACCGTGGCCATTCGATCGCTGTTTAATTTGGAGAGGACCGCGTCGTCGATTGCCATCGCGAGATGAAACACGCCATGAAGCGGCCGGCCTGTTGCTCGAATTTCAGCGAAGAGTCGCGCGACGTCCGCCGGCGACCCGGCGTCGGCTTTCACAATCTGCACATTGGTTCCGCGCTCGCGTAGGCTGTGTACAAATGCTTCGGCCTCCGGAGTCGACGCGCCGCTGCGGCTGGACAGGACGAGGTGACGCGCGCCGGACTGCACAAGCCAGTTGGCCAGAACTTTGCCGAATCCGCCGAAACCGCCGGTGATGAGATAGCAGCCGTCCGGTTTGATCTCGAATTTCGGCGCGATTGGCTCACCGCGCCGGGGGAGAAACGAATCCGGGAAAGAGACGACGACTTTTCCGATGTGTTTGCCGCCGGCCATGAGTCGAAACGCCGCCCCGACATTGAAAGCCGGGAAGGAACGGAACGGCAGAGGCCGCAGCGCGCCTTGCTCCACGAGATCGGAAATTTCCGCGAGCATCTCGCGGGTAAGCGATTCGTCGCCGGCAAAGACCGCGTCCATGGCGACGACGTGAAATGAGGCATTGCGGCGCAACGGCCGGAGCGGGATGCGCGAGTTCTGGTAGATGTCGCGTTTGCCGATCTCGATGAAGCGACCGAACTCGGCGAGGCACGAGAGGCCCATTGGAATCGCCTCGCCGGCGAGCGCATTCAGCACCACATCGACACCGCGGCGATCGGTAAGTTCCATGACCGCTTCCGCAAAATCACCGCGGCGCGAATCGATGACGTGTTTGACGCCGAGGGTCCCCAGCAGCGTGCGCTTAACGGTGCTCCCTGCGCTCGCAATGACTTCCGCGCCCAGGTAATGTGCGATCTGAATCGCGGCCATCCCTACGCCGCCGGCCCCCGCGTGAATGAGAATGCGTTCGCCGCGGCGGAGGCGCGCGACATTTTTCAACGCGTGCCAGGCCGTCATGAAGACAACCGGAATTGTCGCCGCTTCCTCGAAGGAAAGGTTGCCCGGAATCCTGCGAACGTTGCCACCGCGTGAAGTTGTTTGAGTTGAGAGGCCGAACACCGCCAACCCGAAGACGCGATCACCGACCTTGACGTGACTCACCTCCGAGCCCACCGCCTTGACCACACCTCCGACTTCGTCTCCAAAGATTCGGGCGTCAGGTGCTTCACCCGGATAAAGCGCGAGTGCTTTAAGCACGTCGCGAAAATTCATGGCCGCGGCTTTGACATCGATCAGGACTTCGCCAGCGCCACACTGCGGCGGAGCGAACGGAACGAATTTGAGAGCGTCAAGGTGACCGCGCTCGCGTGATTCCAGCCGCAATGGAATGCCACGATCAAGGTCACGCTGGATCGAAGGACGCCCGCGATCGAATCTCTGGACGTAGCGCGCGTCGCCTCGAAGAGCGACTTCACGATCGGCTTCCGTTCGCAGCAGTTCGTTCCAAACGAGACCCAGGTCGGCGGTGGAGCTTGCTGGTGGCAGATCGATCCCCCGGCAGGTGCAATTCGGATATTCGTTTTGAATAACGCGCAGCAAACCGATAGCGGGAGTCTGCGCGACCGCCGTTGCTTTCTCGTCGCGGCCCACTGGTTGGGCTCCGCGCGTTACAGCATCGATGCGCAGTTTCGTTGTCGGCAGAATCGTTTCGAGCGCCTGGACGAGGTGAAGCAGCGCGTCGGTGCCGAACAGCGCCTTCTGATCGAGGCCTCCGTCGAGGTTCCACAGATAAACGATCCGTTCCAAATCGGCGCCGTCCGCGTACGTCGCCAAAAGTTGCCGCCAATCTTCCGGCGCTTCTGGCCGGATCGTGAACGCTCCGGTCTCGGATGAGCTGAAATCTTCTCCGCGCCGAACGGTCTGACAGCGCGCGCCGAGCGCACCCAACCGGTCGGCCAGCGACTGTCCCAATCCACCATCGTCAATAAAGACCAGCCACGATTTTTCTTCCGGAATCTGCGCACCGGACTCTGATGACGCCAGCTGCTCGTAAGCTTTTCGTCCGAGAATTCCAATCTGTCCTTCGCCGTAGCGGCCGATCAAACCTGGGAGCGAAGCTGTCTCGCTGAAGCCTGTCTCAATTAGCAGTTTCTCCCATTGCGAACGTCCAAGAAGAGGATGGACGCTGCGCAGATCGCGGTCCGTGAAACGCCACCAACCGCTCGTTAGGCCGAAGACCGCTTCGGTCCAGAGCTGAGGCGTGGCCACATCCATAAACACGAGCGAGCCGCCGGGAACGAGCAGGTCGTGCAGATTGCGCAGAGCGGCGCGGACGTCGGCCACGGCATGGAGAACGTTCGTTCCAACGACGAAGTCGAATGAGCCGGGTTCAAATCCTTGTTCGGTCGCAGGTTTTTCGAGGTCGAAAATTTTTGTTTCAACCTCAGGGAAGGCTGCAAGTTTCTGGAGCGCGGGCGGGAAGAAACCGGCGGAAACATCGGTGAAGGTGTAGGAGTGGAGACCGCGCTCCAGCGAAGGCAGAAGTTGAGCCGCCAGACCGCCGGTCCCCGCGCCGACTTCCAGGATGCGAAGTCCTCGACCTTCAGGCAGCAGGCTCGCACCCTTCCGCACGGCGGCGGCAATGGCCGAGAGCCAGTGACTCGTCAGCAATCCGTCCCCGTAAAACTGATCGAGGAGATCCGCACCGGCGCCGGCGAAGAGCACCTGGATTGCATCTTTTTCGCCCCGCAAAATCGGCCCTAGTTCCGCGCAGGTTCCGGCAACCAGAAGGGCTTCGGGAAGGTGACCGGGATTCTGTTCGATGAAACCCCGTTGCATCTCCGCGGCACAGTCGGCCGCCTTCGTGAATTCAGGAATCGGAAGATAACCAGACTCGATCCGGTCAAACAGGCCACGATCTTTCAGCTTCAACATCAGCTGCTCGAAGACCGGCTGCATTTGCCCGGCGACACGCAGACTTTCGGCGGTGAAACTGATCCCCACTTCGGCTCCCATTTCGCGGAGACCGGCACAAAGCAGCGCGGCGGCGAGATCATCCTGCGCGGCAATCGCACCTTGCAGCCGGACCTGTCCGCGTGTCATGAGCACGTCGTCGAGCGCATGTTGCGCCGACTCCCGCAGGCGGGACAACGGCACCGGTTCCAATGGGACCGGCGCTGATACAGCCGGCGTCCTCTCCCAATCCATGTGATAAAGGACGTCGCGCGTGCCGCCGAAAGTGTCGCGCCGTACACCGGCCACGCTGATCGCTCGGAACCCGTCGACCAGGACGCATGGCTTTCCGGCGTCATCATAGAGGCCGATCCGTCCCTCGACGAACTCGGAGTTGCATTCGAGAACGCTGGCGCGGACTCGGGTCGAGCCTCCAGGAGAGCGCAGGAATAAAATGCGGCCGAAACGAACCGGCAGCTTGAGCTGCGATCCGCGCGCTTCAACTGTGGCGCGACCCGCCGAAAAGACGTGCAACGCCCCATCGAGCAGGACGGGATGTAGAGGATATTCACTCGCTCGCAGTGAACTCGATTCCGATAGCGTCACGCGACCGGCAGAAATACCTTCAGCCGCCGAAAGATCGCGGACCGAACGAAACTCGTCGCCGTAACGCAGACCGAGGTCGTTCATGTAACGATAGAACGCGTCGATGTCGACGGGCTTCAGCTTTTCCGATGCGGATCTGTTTTCCGTTTCAAAAGTCGACGTCGCGAAGCCGGATTCGGTCCGCTCTCCGCGCATTGAGCCGACTACATGCAGCGACCAGGACGCGCCTTGATCAAAGCGGCTTTGAATCGAGAACGTCCGATCGGCAGGCTCATACGAAATCTCGAGCTGCACACCGCTTGCGGGATCCGTCAGGATAAGCGGTTTGCGGATCTCAAAATCTTCGACCACAAATGGCTGGCCTTCGAACAGCTGAACGCCGGCTTCCAGGATCAGGTCGACAAAGCCCGCCGCCGGAAAGATCACGTGATTCTCGACCTTGTGGTCTTTGAGAAAAGCCATGTGCCGGCTATCCAGCCGGGCGGTCCAAGTGGGAGTGGCGCGAGGCAGCCGCACATCGAGCATTCCGCGACCGCCCGCTCCGAGACGACTTTCGCGCCAGTCCGGCGCCTCGTTCCACCAGCGACTGCGATCCCAGGCGTAGGCCGGCAGCGGAAGAAGACGGCGCGATGGCGTCATCGCATTGAAGTCGAGCGCAACTCCGGCGCGATGCAGATCCATCGCGGCTTCCAGAAGCGAATCGTGCTCACGCTCCCGGCGAACGGAAGAAATGACGATCGGTTTCGCACCGCCGCGCCCGGCGAGACATTCCGCGATGGAGTGAGCGAGGGCCGGATGCGCGCCGAGCTCCAGCCAGATATCCACGCCAAAGTCGGCGATCGCATTGATTGCGGGAGCGAACTGCACCGGTTGCCGGACCCCTCGAGCCCAATGGGTGGCGTCGCCCGCGTCACCATTCAGGCGGTTGCCGGTGATCGTACTGAAAAGCGGGACGGTTTCGGGCTGTGGCGCAAGATCGGTGAGAGCGTTCTCCAGGGCGTCGGCCGCGGGCTGCATCATCGCGTGATGAAACGGGTGATCGACCCGCACGAGTCGAGCGAAGACGCCTTGCGTTTCGAGCTCGGCAAAGATCGCTTCGATTGAGTGACGCGGGCCGGCGAGAGTCAGAGAGCGCGGGCCGTTGAACGCCGCGATCGACACAGTCCGATCGTGCTTTTCAATGAGTGATTGGGCTTCTTCTTCCCCAAGTCCGACCGCAAGCATCCTGCCTTCGCCTCGCGCGCAACCTTCCATGAATCGCGCGCGCAACGCGGTTATGCGCGCGCCTTGTTCGAGCGAGAACAGACCGGCCACGCAGGCCGCCGCGATTTCGCTGACGCTGTGACCAAGAACGGCGGAGGGATGCACGCCCCACGATTTCCAAAGCTCCGCCAGGCCGACCTGCATCGCGAAGATGGCGGGTTGCGCGATTTCCGTCCGATGCAATTGCGAGGTTTCCTCGCACCGCCCGAGTTCTTCCAGAAGCGAGAAAGTCGCGACGCCTCGCAGCGCCGCGTCGCACTGCTCGATGACGTGGCGGAAGATCGGCTCATGCTGCATCAGCTCACGGCCCATGCCCCACCATTGCGGACCCTGCCCGCTCATAATGAAGGCGACGCGCGGTGCATGCTCAGGTCGCGCCGTGAACGAGATCCGGACCTTTACGCTGTCCTCCTTGATCGCGAACGCGTCGAGCTCCTCGATGAGTTCCGCGATGGAGCGCGGGACGAGCGTGAGCCGATGCGCGTGATGATTGCGCCGGTGGCCAAGCGTATAGGTCAGATCGGGCAAGAGAGGCGAATCGCCATTGAGATTGACCCGCTCCGTGAGCCACGAAGCCAGCTTCATGGCGCAACCGCGAAGAGCATCTTCGGAACGAGCGGATAGCACGACCGGCCAGGCGCGGTCGTCCCAAAGATGCGAATGATCCGCGTGCGGAACCGGCGGTGGCTCGGTCAGAATAACGTGCGCGTTTGCGCCCCCGAACCCGAAAGAATTTATGCCCACCAGCCGTTCACCACTCGTCTCAGGGAACGGTTCGAGTTCGGTCGGCACGCGCAGTTTCAGTTTTTCGAAATCGATGTGCGGACTCGGCGCCGTGAAATGCACGCTGCCGGGGATCTCCCGATGTTGAAGAACCAGCATCGCCTTTAGAAGTCCGGCGACGCCCGCGGCGGTTTCGAGATGGCCGACATTGGTCTTAACGGAACCAATCGGAAGCGGAATCGAACGCTCCTGGCAAAGAGCCTCCGCCAAAGCATGCGCCTCGATTGGATCGCCCACCGCGGTCCCGGTTCCGTGCGCCTCGACGAATCCGATTTGCGCGGGCGAAACACCGGCATCTTTGCACGCATCCACCACGAGTCGCGCTTGCGCTTCCGCGCTCGGAAGCGAGATGCCGTTCGTGTGACCGTCTTGGTTGACCGCGGTGCCGACGATCACGCCTTGGATCGGGTCGCCATCGGCGATCGCCTGGGAGAGCCGCTTCAGCAGCACCATGCCCGCGCCTTCGCCGCGCACAAAACCATTCGCGCTCGCATCGAACGCTGCGCATCGGCCATCGGGCGAAAGCATTGACGCCTGCGAAAACCCGATGAATCCGCCCGGCGTAATCATTACCGTCACGCCGCCGGCGAGCGCGGTGTCGCCGCGTCCGGCCCGGATGTGCTCACACGCGGTGTGAATCGCGGTCAGAGCCGACGAACACGCCGTGTCCATCGCGATGCTTGGGCCGCGCAAATTCAGGCAGTAGGAAATTCGGTTCGCTGCAATCGAGTGCGCGCTGCCAGTGGCGGTGTGGGGCGCGATCCCGAAATGATCGAACGCCGTGCTTTGGATTCCCTGGTAATCGTTGTGCGAAATGCCGGCAAAGACGGCGATGTCGTTTCCCTTTTCGAAATCGAGCACAACGCCGGCGTTCTCGATCGCTTCCCACGCGGTCTCGAGCAGCAAGCGGTGCTGAGGATCGACGTAAGGAGCTTCCCGCGGCGAGATCCCAAAAAACTGCGGATCAAATTTGTCGATCTGATCGAGGAATCCGCCGCGTTTAACAAACGTTCGTCCCGGGATGGCCGGCTCGCGGTCATAATAGCGCTCGACATTCCATCGGTCCGCCGGCACATCGCTGACGGCGTCCCGGCGTTCGACGAGCAGTTTCCAAAAAGATTCTGCGTCGTTAACGCCGCCGGGAAAGCGACATCCGATTCCAATAATAGCGATGCGATCTTTGTCCATAAAACTGCCGGTCCCGCTGAAGCCCGATGATATAACCTATTTTCTATCGCAACGAGCGAGAAATGTGAATGTAAGCCTTTGGTCGGATCTGGGTGGGCTGGCGCGGAATATGGAGAAAAACCATTAACCAGTCGACGGATTTCGAACTAAAACAATAATCATGTGCGGCATCGCAGGAATGATTGATCTCGCGGGTCACCGTCCTGTGCCCGAGGGAAGCATTCAACGAATGGCTCGGGCGCTGTTGCATCGCGGGCCGGACGAGGAGGGTTTTTTGATTCGACCGGGACTCGCTCTCGCGTCGCGCCGGTTGAGTATCGTCGGATTGGCCGACGGCCAGCAACCGATTTACAACGAAGACCGCAGCGTCACAGTCGTTTTTAACGGTGAGCTGTTCGATTACGTCGAGCGCCGCGAGGAACTCAGGGCAAGCGGCCACCAATTCATCACGCACTGCGACACCGAAATTATTCCCCACACTTGGGAAGATCACGGCGACGAAATGTGGGAACGATTGCGGGGACAATTCGCGATCGCGTTATGGGACGAGAATCGCCGCCAACTCCAACTCGGACGCGATCGTTTCGGAATCGCACCGCTTTTCTGGACGCGGCAAAACGACTGGCTGCTTTTCGCATCCGAGATCAAGGGGCTGCTCGCATCAGGCATGGTCCCGGCGCGGCCCGATCGGCGAGGCCTCGATCATGTCTTCACTTTTTCGGCGGTGCCCGGCCCACGAACCTGTTTCGAAAACATCCAGCTTCTTACCGCCGGCCATTGTCTGCGAATTACTCCTGCAAACGGAAATGGCGCCGGTCCGACGGTGGATGAACGCGCGTTTTGGGAAATGGATTTTCCGGATCAGGGTTCGGAGGAACGCGGCGAAGATCCAAAGCGGCTCGTTGACGACTTCGAGAAGCTCTTGCTCCAGGCTGTGGAGGAACGACTGCGCGCCGATGTTCCCGTCGGCGCATACCTTTCCGGCGGCGTCGATTCGAGCATGATCGTGGCGCTCGCCTGCCATCTGAAAGGACCGGCGATCAATACCTACACAGTCCGGGTGCACGAACCTGAGCTCGACGAACTCGATGCGGCCAGTCTTTCGGCGCGACACATCGGAGCAAAGCCGCCCATCGTCCAGGACTTCCGCGACGAAGACGCGCTCGCGACCTATCCAAAATTAATCACGGCTGCGGAAGCGCCGGTCATCGACACCGCTTGCGCCGCGCTTCTTCAGCTCTCCGGACGCGTCCATAGCTGCGGACAAAAAGTCGTGCTCACCGGCGAAGGCGCGGACGAATGGCTCGTCGGCTATCCATGGTACAAAGCCGCCAAACTGATGGGTTACCTCGATCTGATCCCAGGTCTTGGCCTGAGTGACGTCGCGCGCAACGCCTACCTGCGACTCAACAAAGTCCCGCATTTTCCCAAAGCCTGGCGACGCGAAGTCGAAAATTCGGTCGGTGGCACAAATGCCTGGATCGATGCCTATGGGATGCTCGCGATCTCGAAACTGCGTTTCTACAGCGACTCCATGCACGAAGCGATCGGGCAAACAAATCCGTGGACGGAATTAAATTTCCCGTTGGAACGCGCGAAGCGCTGGGCGCCGCTCCATCGCGGAGTCTGGATCGCGGCCCGCGTTCTTCTCGCGGGACATCTCCTCCAGGCCAAAGGCGATCGCGTCGCGATGCATTCTTCCGTCGAAGTGCGCTACCCGTTTCTCGACGAAGATGTGTTCGATTTCCTGTCGAAATTACATCCGAGCTGGCGACTTCGCGGATTCCGGGACAAACATTTGCTGCGCCTTTTGGCCGAACGCTGGGTGCCGAAATCCGTAGCGCGTCGGCACAAAGTGATCTTCCGCGCGCCTCTCGACAGTTTTCACATGGAACCGGAACCGCCGTTTGTCGCGCAGCTGCTCAGCGAAGAATCTCTGCGCAAGACCGGTTATTTCGATCCAGCTGCCGTGGGTCGATGGCGGACCGATTTTCGTAAAATGCGCGCCGGATCGCTGCCGCGGCTCTCGGTCGAGATGGGTTTGATGGCGGTCGCGGGAACGCAACTCTGGCATCACCTTTTCATGGGCGGCGGCCTTGCGGATTTGCCTCAGTGGTCAGCGGTGCCAACGCCCGCGGCGGTCGAAGCCGGCGCGTGATCTAAAGTTTCGCCAGCGTCTCGCGCCCGCGCTGTTTTGTTTCGGGATCGTCTTTCTCGGCGTCGGGCATTCCGAGGCCCTTATTGATCAATTCCCGCGCTTCATCTGTCCGGCCCATCTGCGCATAAATCCGCCCGAGCTCGATGTAATGCATGAGCCGGTGCGGATTGATGGCAATGGCTTTCTTCATCGCGCGTTCGGCCTCTTCGTATGATCCTTTCGGCAGATCACCATAAATCAGTCCCGCGAGAAATCGCTTGGCTCCGCTGATCTCGGCCAGAACACGATTCCATCGGCCAAGGATATGCCAGGCGTTGTCGTTGCGCGGATCGATCGCCAGCGCCTTGTCCACCGATTCCTTGATCCGTGGACTGGCGGAAACCTGCTCTTTCTGGGACAGGTAGGGGAGCAATTTTCCGAGGGTAATGGCCGTCGCCAGCTGCGCGTCGCAGTCCTTTGGTCCACAGGTTGCGGCCCGCTCCGAATAATCCAGGGCAAGATGACCCAGGCGCAGTTTTTCCTTGGGGTCCGAAGCATCCGTCATGAGGTATCGATACTGCCGCGCGATCCGGACAAGAAGTTCCGGATTTTTCGGCTCCGATTTTTCCGCCGCCAAATAAAGCGGCAACGCTTCATTCGCCTGAAACTTTCTCTCGAAGACTTTGCCTTTGTCGATGAGGTCATCCGCTGAGTCCGCGGCGGAACCGGTCTCAACCAGCAAGAGCACGGAAAAAACGGTTAGGAGACGGTGGATTAAAGACTTCATCAGGATTCCCGGTAGCAACAATAGACGCTCTTGAGATTCGTTCGCGCACGAACTCTTGGCCGGTGTTCGACCGCGAGCGCTCTTATTCAGACGGCGGATCGGGGTGCGATGTTCAATTCTGTCGTCTCGCGAATCTTGCGAGGTCCGAATTTACCCGCCGGTTCTACTCCCGCGGGTTTTTCTTTTTCTTCGGCGTCTCGACGACCGCCAATGTGCCTTCACCCGTCGCCGTCGGCCTGACAACTTTCACCGCTTCTTCCACGATCCGTCCGGCGTTCAGCAATTGCGCTTCGCTCAGTCGCGGCCCAACGAGTTGCAGACTGGTCACTGGAAGTGCGAATCGGCGAGAAATCGGGATCGGCATCGCGAGCGCGGGGTTGCCGGCGAAATTTACCGCCACGGTGTTTTGGATCTGAAGAACGTTCGCATCGAGCACGCCTAACCCGAGGTTTAGCAGGGGCATTCCGGGGGGCGCTTTTTGCAGCGTCGGAAGCGCGATAATGTCGACCTTCTGGAACACTTTCGCGAGCGTTCGTTGCCATGCGGCCTGTTTCTTCACCGCACTCGCGTAAGTCGTAGTGGCAGTCACCCCGCCCAGGCTGATGATATTCTTCGTCCGAGCCGATACGCCGGGCGCGAGGACGAAAGCCTGGTTGCTGAGCCCCGCGCCGGCAGCCGCAACCGTATTCCCGTCGGCCTTCGCTTCGTCCCATTTCTGGCGGAACAGATCGTCCAATTGCACGATCTGGAATCCGGCCTTGGCGAGGGCTTCGTCAATCGCCTTGTCGATCTCCGGATCAGTGCCTTGGAGCTTCAAGCGGCCGACGCGGATGCTGCGACCGGAGGGCTTGGCAGCTCGAGCTGCGGCATAACGACCGGAAAATCCGTCCTGCAGCAGGTTCATTCCTTCCACGGTGCCCGCGATATCCTTCGCCATCGGGCCGACCGTATCCAAGTGCTTGGGCTCGACCGGATGGATGCCTTTGATTGATATCAATCCGAACGTCGTTTTCAGACCGACGATGCCGCAACACGCCGCCGGCACGCGAATCGACCCGGCCGTGTCGGTTCCGAAAGCCACGTCGGCCTCTCCGTTCGCCACAGCGACCGCGTTGCCCGAAGAAGATCCGCCGGGAATCCGGCTATGTCGGAGTGGATTCTTCGGTGTCCCAAAGAATTCGTTCAAACCGGAGGGCGCCACCGCGAATTCGGTCATGTTCGTTTTGCCGACAATGGCGACGTTACGCCGGCGTGCGTTGGCGAGGCATGGCGCATCCGCTTTCGCGGGCGTGTGGGTCGTCAGGAAAAAATTGGAGCCGGCAGTCGTCACGACTCCTTTCATGTCGATGTTGTCTTTGACCGCGAGTCGCAGGCGTTCGCCACTCGTCTCCGCCGGAAATTGCTTGATGAAGGCGCGATCGCCGGGGAGGTGCTTGGTAAACAGCGGCACCGCCGAGCAGCCGCTGAGAACGGCCACGGTAAAGATCGCAACGAAAATCGTTCGAACGTCCGCGTGTCCGGAAGTCGCGAGCCTCGGAAATGGGTTGAATGATCGGGTCATGCTGCGCGCACTAAACAATACGGCGTTCCAGCGCGCTACCATGGAATCGGAACGGTAGCCAGGAATGGCCGCAGACCGCGGCGTTATCGATTATACGCGATGGCGTCTTTGGCCGGGTTGTACGGGACTGGGCCGTTCGCCGCGGGAGCATACACAAAAATTGTCCGATCCTTTTTCACATCCACCGGCTGGAGGAATAATTTTTTGAAATTCGGCTTCTCCGTGTATTCGATCAACACGCGGGCGGTGCCATTGAATCCCCACATCTTGAGCCCGCTCCCGAATAACCCGCCCTTGGGAAAAATCTCGTCCAGACCAGCCATCGCATGGAAGCAACTGATGGCGGCCTTTTCTTTTTGATACAGCCGGTCATCGGCGCGGTATTTGATCTTTCCTTCATCGAGCAATCGTTTGCGCGCGACTCCGAGATCGAATCCTTCCTTGCGAATTTCGTACGGGCCCCACATTGCCACCGCATTCTTCGCATCGACCGCGAGCTTGATCGTATCTGCGAGATTAAAGCTTTTGCCGGGGGAGACGGGGCACTTGTTCTTCGTCGCAAACAATCTGGCGCCAGGGCCGTCGAAAACGCACAAGTGGGGATTGGTCAGGAAATCGGCGGGGAGCCAGCTGATCGTGAACGCCTCGAATTCGCGGTCCTTGTATTTTCCCTGGACCAATCCTGGGGTCTCCTTCGGTTGTTTGTTATCCGCGAAAACTCGAATTACAGAGATGAACGAGTGAGAAAACTCCGGGTGATTTCCGTCATCTTGGTAGGCGAACGGAATGATGAAATAGCGTTCGCTCTTCAGCTCACCGTCTCCCAGCCGCGGAGCGATGGTGGCCTTGATCCGATCCACAATCTGTTTGTAGAGCGGGGTCTCGTAGTTTGAAAAATCGACGTCTCCCTTTAGAAATCGGGGCTGCGCGACCAGGAAGAATCCAAGAAAGAAAACGAAGATTCGGGACTTCATCCTTTGTAAGTATCAGGCAAGCGCGTTGATTGAAAGGCATTAGTGGCTGCTGCCTTTTGCCGGACGCGATGCGCGAGAATGGAATAGTTCTTGGCGACGAGCTGGGAAGCAGATTGATTCGGTGAGATGCGCCGTTTCCATCACGTTTCGTCGCGAGAGATCGAGCGAAAATTTCTGATCAAAGGACTGCCGGTCGAAATCTTGGGAGCGCGGCATTTCAGGATTTCCCAGGGATATCTGGCAAATCAACCCGGAGGCAGACATGTCCGGCTCCGCAAGAAAGGGAAGGTGACGTCGCTCACCTTCAAGGTCGGTCGCGGTTCGGCGCGGGAGGAACGCGAAATTCGGTTGAGCCCGCAACAATTCGCTATTCTCTGGCCGGCCACGGCGGGAAGGCGCCTGCGGAAAGTGCGCTACGAAATTCCATGGAAAAAACTCACGATCGAGGTCGACATTTATCGTGGACGCAATGATGGTTTGATCGTTGCGGAAGTGGAATTCCCTAGTCTGGAGAGATGCCGAAAGTTCCGGCCGCCGGAGTGGTTTGGCCGGGAGATCACGGGAGAAAAACGCTACAGCAACGTGAGACTGGCGCGGGAATAGACGGCAATGAGCTACGAATTGCGGCACGACGAAAAGCTCGGAGAAGGACTGCGCCGAATTTGCCGGAAACAAATTGAGAACGCGCTCGCGATTGCGGGCGGAAAGAAGGAGACGGACGACACTCCCGTCCATCAAATGCGCAAGCATTTGAAAAAGGCCCGCGCCGCGTTGCGGCTTGTGCGCAAGGAAGTCGGCCGCGGATTATACGAACGCCAGGACTGTTGCCTGCGCGATGCGGGCCGGCTCATCTCCGATATTCGCGACGCGGAAGTGCGGCTCCAGACGGTGCGACAACTGCAGGGGATCACGCAACGCGGCGGTCGCGGCGTTTATCGCGAACTGGAAAAGATGCTGATGCTGGAATTGGAGAATTTCCTCATGGCGTTCGCCGAATGGCAAACCCAGGCGATCCCGCTTCTGGAAGAAACGAAAGCGGCGACCGATTGCTGGGCCGTCGATCATTTCAGCTGCAAACAATTACGGCGCGCCGTCCAGGCCTCTTACAAACGTGGATGCGGGGCGCTCGCCGCGGCGCGCGCCACACCGACCGCGGAAAAGTTCCACGAGTTCCGCATCGAAGCGAAGATGCTCTGGTATCAATTGTGTATTCTCCGCCCCGTTAACCCTGTTGTTTTGAAAACGCTGACGGACGAGCTGCATGCCCTCGGAGATTTGCTCGGACGCGCGCACGATCTCCATTTCCTCGAGGAACGCCTGCGGAACGAGACCGGCAAGTCGCCATGGCAACGCGAAGGTCACACGCTTGTTGCGGTGATCGAGGTCAGCGCCGTCGATCTCCAGCGTGCCGCCGCCGAGTTAGGCGAACGATTTTTCGCGGAGCGGCCTCGCGACTTCGGCGCGCGGGTAGCGACGTGGCTGGAGGATTGGACGAGCGGCAAATCGTCTTCCATCGCGGAAGCGCTCGTTACTTAACTGTTCTATCTTGGCGTTTCGTAGGGCGGCTCGTCCGTGGCAATGGGCGTACTCTGCGCGGGTGGATTGATCAGGTTGAAGATGACCGCGGCGACGATGGCGGCGGAGAAGTTCGCCACGAGATAAATCCAGAGGTTGCTCCAGCTCGAGAGCCCGAGCATCGAAATCCCCAGCGCGACGGCAGGATTGAACGCACCTCCGGAAATGCTGCCAACCGCGAACGCTCCCGTCATCACCGTCATTCCGATCGCCAGGCCGTAGAAAGAATTGCCCGATGTTCCCTCGGCCGTCGCGGCATTGAGCACGACGTAGACGAGCGCAAAGGTGAAGAGAAATTCCGCCAGGAGGGCCGGACCGACCTGCACAACCATCGGGGTGATATCCACGCCGGTACGAAAAAACTTCACCGCCACCGTGGCGAGGGCCGCGCCCGCGAGCTGCGCGATGATATACGGAATCACATCGCCGGCATTGACCTTCCCGCGAATCAAAACGCCGAGCGTGACCGCGGGATTGTAATGCGCTCCCGAAATATGACCGCCGGCGTAGATCATGACCATGAGCGCCGCACCGATCGCGAGCGGCGCGATCACGGTCGCACCCGCGCCGATCACGCTGAGACCGATTGTCAGGACAAGGAAGAAAGTTCCAATGAATTCCGCGATGTACTTGTTCATCCCACAGTCTTACCCGAAAAGGCTTTGGCGAATCAAGTGACGCGGTAACACCTGGCGGCCTGGACGCCGTTTCCGTTTGTGCCAGCGCTTTGTCCGTTTATCGTCCGCGCGAATGAAATTTCTCCGGCTGCCATTTTTCCTTTCGCTTGCTGTCCTGGCCGTTCCGGTTTTCGCCGGCAACAGCGTTGTGAATCTGTCGCACTACGATCTGATGCGGGTCGATTTTGAGGGGATGAAACGCGAAGGCGTTATCGGTGTGATCCACGAAGCGACTTATCCGCGGTTCGATCGCGATTCTTATTATGGCACGCGCCAAACCGCCGCCGCTCGTGCCGGATTGCTCTGGGGCGCTTATCATTTCGGCGATGCAACCGATCCGATTAAGCAGGCCGAGCATTTCCTCAACGTCGTGGCGTCGAACTGGCGCGGTCCGTCAGCGCAACCCAGTGGAGTTTTGCTCGTCCTCGATTTCGAAAAGAACGGGCATTATCCTGGCGGCACCATGCGGGTCGATCAGGCCGCGCGATTCGTCGAGCGCATCAAACAGCGGACTGGAAAATATCCCGGCGTTTATGGGAGCGAGAATCGTCTTCGGGCCGTGTTGAACGCGCGGGGCGTCAGCGCCGCCGATAAAGCCGTTCTCGGAAACTGCTGGCTTTGGATCGCGAATTATCATTACCAGCCGACCGCCAGTTCGCCTTGGAGCAACTGGCGTCTTTGGCAATACACCGGCGACGGCAAATGCGATCTGCGGCCGCGCTCGTCCTATCCGATCCGCGTCGCCAACATCGCCCGCGCCGAGCGCAATATTTTTCGCGGCAGCAACGAATCGCTTGCCGCCTGGTGGCAGGACCACGCCTGGTTGCCCGCGGAATAGCTAGAAATAAATGGACGAGAGAACACGAGAGCTGGTTGCCAAGGTCCCACAGGTAACAATTGCCTTCTGGATCATCAAGATCCTCGCAACCACTCTCGGCGAGACCGGTGGCGACGCCGTCACTATGTCGTGGCTGGGCGAAACGACGGACGAAGCGAAAGGCACCGGTTACCTCATCGGAACGGCGATCTTCGGCGTGATTTTCATCGCCGCGGTTCTCGTTCAGATCCGGGCAAAAAAATTTCATCCATTCTTATACTGGTTGACGATCGTCGCGACGACGACGGTTGGGACCACACTCGCTGATTACTGCACCAGATCGCTCGGGATCGGTTACACCGGCGGCTCGACCATTTTGCTGGTCCTCGTCATCGCGTCGCTCTTGATCTGGCGTTGGTCGACCGGCAGCATTTCGATCGAGACGGTAAGCACGCCGAAGGTCGAAGTTTTCTACTGGGTCACGATCATGTTCTCGCAGACGCTCGGCACGGCCTTGGGTGATTGGGTCGCCGACACCAACGACATGGGCTTTCTCGGCGCCGCCGCGATTTTCGGCGGGCTCCTTCTGGTCACGGCACTTCTCTATTATTTCACCAGCATCTCGCACGCGGTGCTCTTTTGGACGGCTTTCATTTTGACGCGTCCGCTCGGCGCCGTGGTCGGCGATTTCCTCGACAAGCCGCACGCACAAGGCGGACTGGCGCTGAGCCGTTACACCGCTTCTCTCTCACTCCTCGTCGTAATCGTGGCGTTGATCCTGATCTTTCCGCAAAGACCCGCGTCAAAGGCGCACTGATCGAATCAAAATACGAATTGAACGCCGGCGTATCCGATTAACGCTCGCGCTTCGGTCGAACGCAGCTCGTGGCCTAACGACCCGATAAAGATGCAGTGCTCGCTGATTTTCTGTCGCACGCCGACGTTCACCGCCAGCTCATCGTCGTCAAAATTCGTCCGGCTCGTTCCATGCAATTCCGCCATGACCGCGGCGGTCTTGCTGACATCGACAGCCACGACGACGCCATAAAGCCATTGCGCCGGACCGACCGTGCTGACGAGCGGTCCCCATTCGAAATCGAGATCGAATCCGGGAAATGCTTTGGCAAATTGGAATGGAATCTGGAAGCGCGTCCCTTCATCGGCGAGCCCGCGACGCGCCGCCGATTGCGAGATGTTAAAAATTATTCTGGGAAACATCGACATCGAGACGCCCGTCTTTTGATCGTCAATGAAACGCCATTTCACCGCCGCTTCCGTTCCGCCCAATCCGCCAATCGCGCCGCGATCGCTCCTCTTCAGCAGCACCGGCCCGCCTTGCAGAGTCAACTGAATGCGATCGCCGACGCCGTAGTTGATGTCGATCGCCGGCGCGTCGAGCGACGTCTCGTTAGGCCGATGCTCGAACGCGATCGCGAGATTGATTTCGAACTTTCCGTCGCCCGGCGTCCCCGGATCGTCTGTGATCATCGGCGGGCCGCCCTGGCCGCGAGCGTTTTCGAACGCGAACAACCCAAGCGCAACTGCGATGAGGTTACGGCTGCGCGGAATCAATCGGCCCGTAAACCAAGAGCTTCATTGTGTTCGGCAACATCTTCGGCCGGGTAGGGGACGCGCCGGGCGATGGCGTAGCTGGCGGCTCGAATTGCGCCGAGGGCAAATAGATTCGGTGCGTCTTCGGATCGATCGCCATTGTCCGCGCGCTGCGCTCGGTCTTCAGCGTCTGCACCAAGGTCAGCTTGTCTCCCTCTTCTTTTGCGATGGTCGTCGTCCCTTCGCCGCACGATGCGAACGCAAGCTGCGTCGTGTCATCGAACGCGCATCCGTCCACGCCGGAGCCAATCGGCACACTCCCCATAACCTTTCCGTTCGTCGTGTCGACCATCTCCATCATCTTGTTGTGACAGGTCGAAAACAACCGATGATGCGCCGCGTCGAGCGCAATCCCGGTCGGTTCCGTGCCCGGCGCCAACGGCCAGTGCGCGACGACTTCGTGTTTGGTTGTGTCGATCACCGCCACTTCGCTCTTGTCCTCGAGATTCACGTAAACCTTGCCGGCCGCATCGTCGCTCACCCCAAATTCCGGCGAGCCGCCGAGTTGAACCGTTGCCACCACCTTTGTGTTCTTCGCGTCGATCACCGTCGCCGAGTTTCCCTTGTGATTGAAAATGTAGACCTCGCCGTGTTTCGCGTCGTAAGCGAACGCATCCGGGCCGTCCCCCGTGTCGATTTTCGAAGTCGTCTTCAACGTCGCGAGATCGACCACGCTTGATTTGTTTTCCCGGCCGTTCGTCGAAAACCCGCGTTGCATTTCCGGAACCGGAATGAGTCCATGCACGCCCGGCGTATCGGTGATCTCGCCCGCCACCGCGTTCTTCTCCAGGTCGACGACCACAACTTTCGTCGCGTGCGAGAGGTAGAGTCGGTTGGCCGCCGAATCGACGGTCAAAATATCCCAGCCGCCTTCGCCGCCGATTGGAATTTCGTTCAGGAATTTGTAAGCATCGCCCGCCACCGCGTTCTGCAGCGCGAGTGCGCCGCCCAGGATCAACACCGTCAGTCGTAGTCGCATTCGAAACTGCTACGACGATTTCCGCGCAATGCTACTTCCGCAGATGTTTCGCCGACCGACCACGCAGCACAGCGAGAATTTCCGCCACGCAACTGACCGCGATCTCTGCCGGCGAATCCGCGCCGATATCGAGGCCGAGCGGCGCGTAAACCCGCGACAGCTTCTCCTCGGAAACGCCGCGTTCCCGAAGCCGATCGAACACGCTTAGCACTTTTCGCCGGCTCCCGATCATGCCGATGTAACCGGCGCCGTTTTGTTCGACGGCGGCGGCCAGCGCTTCGCAATCGATCTCGTGATTCCGGCTCACCATCACCAGAGCTTCGTCGCTTCGCCACGAACGCGCCGCGATGAACTCGCGCGGCGCACAATCCGAAATTCCAACGACGGCTGGCGGAAGATCGGCGAGCAATTCGATTCGATCATCAATGAGGGTCACGAACAGACCGCACTCGGCCGCTAGCCTGGCGATGGCCCGCGCACAATGACCGGCGCCGACCAGATAAAGCGCCTCGCCGCCGATTTGGGGTTCGATGAACACCGTCACTTCGCCCCCGCAGATCGCGCCGAACGAATCTGTCTCGCCTTCGCGGAGCGGATAAGTTTTCAGCAACGGCTTTTTCTGTTCCATCGCCGCCTGCGCCTCCGCGATCACGAGCGACTCGAACTTCCCGCCGCCGATGGTTCCGCTGATCCGCCCATCTGCATAAACGAACATCTTCGAGCCCGGCGCGCGCGGCACCGAGCCTGTCGTGGCAGCGACCGTCACAACCGCGAAAGGCTTACGCATCCCGCGTCACCGTCGCCCTGATGTCCCCATGCGGTTCGTCGGTCGGAACAAAAACCTCGTTCTTATTTTCCAGTCCGAACGGCGCCAGGTTGATGAGGAGGCAATGCTTGTTCGGCATCGCGAGATCGAGATCGGAAATCTCCGCACACGCCGCCAACGCCGCTTCGCCCATCTGGAAAAGCGTCGTTTGCGCCGATGAACTGTAGTTGTTCGCAAAAACTTTCAGCATCGCGCTCAGGATCGCGTCGTTCGCGCGATTGTAATCGGCCGGCTGCTCTTTGAAGGTCCAGGTCGAGCTGAACGACGTCGCCAGAATCCGGTCCGCCGTTTCCGGCAGCGTCGTGAACTCGTCCTTCGGATAATTTTCGAAACCGGAGCCGGTCGATTTCAGGATAACCAGGTCGCGAATTCCGGACCGAACCTTCTTCGTTTCCCTGTCGCAAACCACGTGGGTGAACCTTCGACCTTCGCCGCCAGCCTGGAACGAGTGCGGATGCGGCTGACCATCGACCACGAGCCGTTCCCAACGTCGCTCCGAGATTCGGATTCCCACATCGTTGACCTGCGCGTAACGGGAAAGAAAATGTTCGGCGAGGATGAGCGCGAAACGTTCTATCTCGGCTCCGAGATGTTGCCGCGCGAAAACGTTGATCGTGTTTTTGATCGTGTCCGTCGCCACCACCTTGGTGTTGTCGCCGCTCGTGTAAGACGATTCGAAATCGCCTTGTAAATATGCCGCCACGTCGAGGTCCTTGAGCGTGTGCACCGGACCGTCCCGCAGGATTTTCAAGACCCGGACTCGGGCCTTCCCGTAACGATGAGCAGTCAGCTTCGCCATTGCTTCCGAGGATTAATTCATTTACTCCCACAAGGCGATGCCAAAGCTGGCCGAGTTGAATGCCATGGACCGGGTGGAATTTGTCCGAGTCGTCGGGCCGGTCTTCGAACATTCGCCATGGGTCGCGGCCCGGACTGAAGCGCAGCGTCCGTTTTCTTCCCGCGAAGCGCTTCACGCTGCCCTGGTCGACACGGTCGAGAAAGCCAGCAATGAAGAGAAGGTTTGTCTGATTCGCGCCCATCCCGATCTGATCGGCGACGACGAGCTGACGGCTGCCTCGAAAAGCGAGCAAGCCAGCGCCGGCCTTTCGGACGCGACGGCTGAGGAAGCGAAACAGTTTCGCGAATGGAACCGCCAGTACCGGGAGCGCTTCGGATTTCCCTTCGTAATCTGCGCCCGATTGAATAAAAAGGAGGCGATCGCGCGTGCCTTTCCGGTCCGTCTGCGAAACTCGCGCGAAGAGGAAACCAAAACCGCTTTGCAGGAAATCTCGAAAATCGCCGAACTCCGTTTAAAGGATTTAGTTCAATGAGTTTTGACAAGCGTGAGCGCAAATTCCGGGGAGCGCACGCGCCCCGCGTGCTGGCAATGGCGCCCTCGCCATTGCGAACTTTTTTGGGAGAAACTAATTTCGGCGGGGCGCCGAAATCAGCACGCGAGGCGCGTGCGCTCCCCAGATGAATACTCTCACAACCCATGTCCTCGATACCATGCGCGGCCAGCCCGCCGCCGGAATGGAGATTGAGCTTTGGTCGCTCGACCAATCGAAATTGCTGAAAAGCGTACAGACGAATTCGGACGGTCGCACGGAGACTCCGTTACTCACGTCTGAGGAAATGTCCGAAGGAACTTACGAGCTGATTTTCTTTGTCGGCGATTATTTCGGCGAACGCCGTTTTCTCGATCGCGTGCCGGTCCGCTTCACGATCTCCGACGCCGCCTCGAAATATCACGTGCCGCTGCTCGTCTCGCCGTGGGCCTATAGCACCTATCGCGGTAGCTGACGTGGACCCGGTCGATTCGAAAGCAAGTGCGCCCGCCGGCCTCGTCGATCTAGCGGCGGAACGCGTCGGCGG
>DATILK010000071.1:0-4185 GCA_035476555.1 Chthoniobacterales bacterium
TGCATCCACAGGGGAAGCCAGACGGCTTGTTTATAGATGGAGAGCAAGCTCAATTCGACGCTCTTCGCCCTGTCGATTTGCCGTCGCGCGATCAACGGTTGTTGCCCAAGTGGGACGCCACGACGGAAGCGTTTCGGCAAGACAATCCGGGAGATATTTTTCAGCAAACGGCCTAAGACCTCGATTTAGGAACGACGACAGTCCGATTACGTGGTAGAGGGATCCGGGATAACGGACCCGAAAAATCTGCTTGGGCGGCAAAGATTTTTGTTGCCCAAAGCGAGGAAAAGCTCTACCATCATTTTTGTGGATATGGAAATTATGAGATCACTCGCCTCTTCGTTTGCCAAGTTTTCCGGTTGCATTCTGGTCTCTGCGTCGACCGTTTTTGCCTCCGATATCGTCCTTCAAAAGGTTCCCGATGCGACGAGCGAAATCTCGTCGCCTTCCAAAACGAATCTCGGCCCGCAGGCGAGCTTCGCCCTTATGAACTACAAAGTTCGCACGAATGCTCGTGCGCTCTACGTCAGTTCCGGCAGCGATCTGAAGCTCGCGAATAACATGATCGATGATCAGGCGGCGACGTCCTTCGGCTTTCTGCCGACGGACAATTCACCGGTCGCGATCGTCGATCTCGGCAAACTCTCGACTCTGCGGCGCCTGTCTGCGGTTTATTCGCCGCGCGCTACCGCAATCGATTTTTACGTGCTCCAATCATTGCCTGGTGTTGATGGCAACAATCCTCCTGATTCGTTGAAGCTCGACGAAAAGGCGATCGCGAAATTGAAGGCGGTTGGTTCCGTGATTGATGATGGGACGCAGGGTCGCGCGTCGATCGATTTTCCGGCCACATCCGGACGTTATGTGATGGTGCGTTGGACGCCGGCCGCTCATAGCGACACTGCGTTCACGGTCGCCGAAGTTTCGGCGTTTAGTCCGAGCCGCGGCAACCTGCTGGCTTCAAACCGCGATTTCTCGAGCACCCGCACGACGGGCGATTCGAAGGACGTTGCGGATTCGAAAGACGTGGGTGAGAGCAAAGATCTTCCCGAAGTAGGCGCTGGCCCTCCGGCTGAAGGTCCGCCGCCTCCTCTCACACCGCCACCGCCGTTCACGTTTATCCCGCAGCTTCAACCCCAAAGCGAATAGCGCCGCCGGCATCTTCCAAAACCCGTCAATCAGTAAAGCTGGTTGACGGGTTTTGTTTTTGGAGCCGAAAGTCGTTCGCTATAGGCAATCGCGAATGACCCGGAAGACTGCGGTACCATCGAGAGTGCCGTGAAAAACCTCGGTGCCGTGTCCACTTCCGAACACCACCACGTCTTCAACGGTCTCCAAGGCAACCGGTGCGTAAAAGGCGGCTGGCTCTTGCGGAGGTTCGACCGGTCCAGGCTCACTCGGCGGAGGCGATTGCTGTAGTTTGGCGGCACCGTAAGATTTCGTCGCGTGCGGGCCGCTCGCCCACGAAAACCAAGGGTCGCCGGCCGAATTCAGACCGAGGACGGCGATTCCACGATCGCTCCGAAAGGGCGCTCCGCTTAAGTGGAGTCCCCCGACTCCAACATCGCCGCAGACAACGATTGTAGACTTTTCGCCGGCATAGCGCCGCGCCACCGCTACGGCGCGGTCCAGTTCCAACGTCTCGGTCAGAGTGTGTTCGGCATCATTTTGTTCAGCTGCTTTCCGCATTAATCTCGCATCAACGACGAGCAGGTAACCGCCACGATTGTATTGCAGGAGCTCGATCGCGCGTCGGACCATGTCGGCAAGACTTGGCTGCTCATTACGCGCCTCAATTTGATCCGCGTATGCGAACTCGCTCCGGGCGAATGCGCCAAAAACTTTCGGACGGCGCCACGCTGGAATTGCCTCAAGGTCCGCTTTTGTTCGAGCGAGATCAAAGCCTTTGCGGCGGAGTTCCGAGACGAGGTCGCGCGAGTCCTTGCGAACGCCGTCCTTTTCGGCGGGCAATAAATCTTCGTAACCGCCGCTTAGAACGAGGTCGAGACTCGGATTGTCGGCGAGGACGCGGGCAAATTCCAGGTGGGCCGTCGGATCGGAGTTGCTGGTGTAAAAAGCTGCCGCGGTAGCGCTGGTTATTTTTCCATCAGTAACGAAACCGGTTGCCCGTCCGGCGCGGTGGGCGAGCTCCGTGAGGTTCGGCGCTGCGACACCGCGGACCTGGGCGCCGATCGATTTGTTATTGACCTTCGTGCCGGTGGCAATCATCGACGCGGCGGCGGCGGCGTCGGGCGCCGCAAAATCGTTGGAGTAATTTTTGACGAGTGCCAGGTACGGCATCGAATCGAGCGACAATGGCGTATCCACGCCGCCACCGAAAACACGGGTAGCGGCCAATCGCGAGGGCGTCAGGCCTTCACCGACGAATAAAATAATGCCGAAAGGTTTTTGGACGACCCAGTGTTGAAAATAAAAAACGCCGAACGCCACGAACAGGGCGAGACAGAAAAGCGCGAGTAACTGGTTGCGCCACTTCACGAGGCCGATCTACGAGCGCCATGTCTACCTTGTCAATCCCGCACCACCGGGAAAGCGCTTGTGCCTCGCCGAGAACATCGCGAAAATGCGTGACCGTGCCGAAGCCCGTCATCCTCATCATTCGCGACGGCTGGGGAATCAATCCGGGTGGTTTTGAAAAACGCGAGGCGAATGGCGACGCGACTTTGCTCGCGAAGACGCCTTTTCACGATCGGCTTTATCACGATTATCCCGGCGTGACGCTGAGTGCGAGCGGCCTCGATGTCGGCCTCCCCGAAGGACAAATGGGCAACTCGGAGGTCGGCCATCTCAATCTCGGCGCCGGTCGGATCGTTTACCAGGATCTTACTCGCATCAACACGGCGATTGCCGACGGCGAACTAAAGCGGAACCAGGTGGCGCAGGATACATTCGCGATGGCGCGCGGGCACCGGCTGCACTTTCTTGGCCTGGTTTCGGATGGCGGTGTCCACAGTCATTACGAACACCTGATAGCACTGGCCAACGCGGCGCACGACGCGGGCGTTGCCGACATCTTCGTCCACGCGTTTACCGATGGACGCGATAGCTCGCCGACCGGCGGCACCGATTTTCTCGACGCCTGTTCCGCTGGCCTAACGACCAGTGGCGCGAAGATCGTAACCGTGATCGGCCGCTATTTCGCCATGGATCGCGATCGGCGCTGGGATCGAACGAAAAAGGCCTGGGACGCGATCGTGTTCGGGCGCGGTGAGCAATGTTCCGCTTCGCCATCGGACGCCGTTCGCGCCCAATACAAGGACAACAAGACCGACGAGTTTCTTCCGCCGCTCATCTTTTCGCACTCCAACGAGCAAAGGATTCGCGATGGGGATACGGTTTTCTTCTTCAACTTTCGCGCCGACCGCGCCCGCCAACTTTCGCAGGCGTTTCTGCTGAAAGACTTCGACGGTTTCGAGCGCGAAGTGTGGCCGCAGGTGAATTACGTAACGCTGACGCAATACGACGTAACCTATCCATCGCCGTTCATCTTTGCGCCCGAGACGCTACCGAAGATTCTGGGCGAGGTGGTGAGCGACGCCGGCAAGAGTCAGTTGCGCATTGCCGAGACCGAGAAGTATCCGCACGTCACCTATTTTTTTAATGGCGGAATCGAACAATCGTTCCGCGGCGAGGACCGGAAGATCATTCCGTCGCCGAAAGTCGCGACCTACGATCTCAAGCCGGAAATGAGTGCGCGCGAAGTCACGGAGGAGGTTCTCGCGCGGGTCGACAAGTACGACCTGATCATTTTGAATTTCGCCAATCCCGATATGGTGGGTCATACCGGTGTGGTTGCGGCCGGAGTCAAAGCCGTCGAGACGATTGATAAATGCGTGTCGCGAATCGTCGCCGCTGTCCTCGCGCTCGGTGGTGCGTGCCTCATCACGGCGGATCACGGCAACTGCGAGCTGATGCGCAACCCCGACGGCTCCCCGAACACCGCTCATACGACGAATCGCGTCCACTTCATTTACGTCGCCGACAACGCAAAGAATTTTCGGGTCGAAGACGGCATTCTGGCAGACGTGGCGCCGACGCTTCTTTTTCTTCTCGGGTTGCCTCAACCGGCGGAAATGACAGGGCGAAATTTACTCGTTGAAAAATCGTGAGCCGGCGAATCCGTCCATCGCGACGATTTGTTCTCGAGTAATGACAAAGGCGCGG
>DATILK010000072.1:0-2246 GCA_035476555.1 Chthoniobacterales bacterium
GCGTTTTCGCGGAACGTTCCGATTCCATGACGAGAAATTCATCGCCTGCCTGCGGCAGACCACTGAAACCCAGGACCTTCACCGGAGTCGATGGTCCGGCTCCCTTGATCGGCTTTCCGTGATCGTCGATCAGCGATTTCACTTTACCGGCGTAATCGCCGCAGATAAATGGGTCGCCGATCTTCAGCGTGCCCATTTGCACAATCACCGTTGCGGTCGGTCCGCGGCCCGCTTCGACCTGCGCTTCGATCACCGTGCCGCGCGGCGTTGCCGTCGGCGAGGCTTTCAATTCCATCACTTCCGCCTGCAACGCCATCATCTCGAGGAGATGATCGATCCCGGTTCCTTTGGTCGCGGAGACTTCGCAAACAATGGTTTCGCCGCCCCAATCTTCCGGCGTCAGCTCGCGATCCTGCAATTGCTTCTTTACGCGATCGATGTTCGCCGAAGGCAAATCGATCTTGTTGATCGCCACCATGATCTTGACGTGCGGCGCCGCCTTGGCGTGGTTAATCGCTTCAATCGTTTGCGGCATCAGACCGTCGTCCGCTGCGACAACGATCACGACGATGTCCGTCACGTGCGCACCTCGCGCACGCATGGCCGTGAAAGCTGCGTGGCCCGGTGTGTCGAGAAAAGTGATCCGCGTGCCTTTGTAATCGACCGTGTAAGCACCGATGTGCTGCGTGATCCCGCCTGCTTCGCCCGCCGCGACGCGCGTCTTGCGAATCGCGTCCATCAACGACGTCTTACCGTGGTCGACGTGGCCCATGAACGTGATGATCGGGCCGCGGACCTTGAGCTCTTCCTCTTTCTCGATGACCGGCGGAGGTGGCGCGACTACGACTTGTTCGACTTTGTGAACGCCCCCGCCTTTTTCGCGGCGCTCCATTTCGAAAACGAAACCGTGCTTCTGGCAAATCTGCGTCGCAATGTCCGGTTCGATCGTCTGGTTGATGTTGACGAAAATATTGAAGTCGGTCATCAGCTCCTTGATCAGCTGATACGGCTTCAAACCGAGCGGCGTGGCCAATTCCTTGACGATAATCGGCGGCTTGATGTGAATGATCTTTTGTTCCGCTTCGGGCTCGGCCGGCGATGGCACTACCGTCGGCTCGGCGGGAGCGGCCGCCTTTTCCGCCACCGGCGCCGGAGGAGGCGGGGGCGCAGGAGTGACCGGCGTGCGGAGCCGTGAAATCGGCGGAAGAACCGCGGCGCGCTTTACTGCGCCTTCTCCCTCGGGACGCTTCGGCTTCGGCTTTCTTTCGTCGATGAGCGAGACAGTTTCGGCACGAGGCGTTTTCGGTTCTGGTTTCGGTGTTTCAGGCTGTTTCGCTGGAGCGACCGTGTGAGGTTTTGCAGGCGCGGACGTTTTTGGTGCCGGCTCTGGTTCCGCTTTTTTTACCGGCGCCACGGCGATGGCTGCTTTGGTAGTCTTCGCCGGGGTCGGCGTCTTCACCGACTTGGCGGGGGCTTCCTTCTTTTTCGGCTCAGCGTGAGCCGGGGTACGCGACGACGGAGCGGCGGCCTTCGCTGGTTTGCGAACAGTCGTCGTCTTGCGAGCGGCCGCGGTTTTCGTCGTCGTTTTCGTTGCCATTAAAAAAACTTGTTAATTCGGCCATGGCCGGTTCACCAACAAACTCGCCACGGCGAGTCCGTCCTGTGGCGGACCGTGCGCGTTACTGTGCCGCGGGTGTCTCCTGGTGAACAGCCTCGTGAATTTCCTTCGCCTTCGCTTCGTCCACCGAAAGAATTTCCACCAAATCTTCGACTGCGGCATCGCGCAATCCTTCCAGGTTCGTAAACCCAGACTTAACGAGCGATAACGCCTGCTCGTCCGTGATCGGCAGCGCAGCCGAAAGCGCTTGCGCGGCCTGCGCGACTTTCTGCTCGACGGCGTGGGTCGCGGAGGTGTCACGATCGATGTTGATTTCCCAACCGGTCAATCGCGAAGTCAGCCGCGCGTTCTGGCCTTTCTTGCCGATCGCAAGCGAAAGCTGATCTTCATCGACCGAAATCTGGACGCTCTTCTTTTCCGGATCGAACACCAGGTTCTTCACCTTCGCCGGCTTTAGCGCTTCGAGGACGAATTCCTTCGGATCGGAGCTCCACCGAATGATGTCGACCTTCTCGTTGTTCAGTTCGCGGACGATGTTTTTTACCCGCGAACCGCGCATGCCGACGCAGGCGCCGACCGGATCGACCTTCTCGTTCGCGCTCGTCACCGCGATCTTGGTTCGGTAACC
>DATILK010000073.1:0-1733 GCA_035476555.1 Chthoniobacterales bacterium
CAATGTTTTTCAAGCGCCGGCCGGCGAAGGCCTCATGGCGATGGCGCACGAGGTAGCCAGCCCAAACGCCGACGATTCCCATCACGCAACCGGACGCGCCAACCATTTGTTCCGGACGAGACGACCACTTCAAAAGTAGAACGCCCGCGCTCGATCCAAGGCCGGCGAGCAAATAATAAAGCGCGAAGCGCAGCGAACCGATGATCCGTTCCAGGCCGGGTCCGATGACAAAGAGCGCGTAAAGATTGAAGAGCAGGTGGAGCGGTCCGAAATGAAGAAAGAGCGCCGTCAGCATCCGCCAATATTCGCCGCGCAAGCGGACGGCCCAGGGCTCGAGCGCGCCTAGCCGGTCCAGAGTAAACGCGTTCGTCGAACCACCGAGTTTCACCTCAGCGACGAACATCGCAACGTTCAGCGCGATGAAAACGAAAACAGCGGGCGTCGGCCGCCAGCTCTCGGAACCGAACGCTGTCGCGGGCGGACGCTCGCTCTGCTCGATCCGGTAAAGCAACGCCCCGCCGGCCGCGGACAATTGCGAATTCGCGATGATGTCGGCGTTATCGAGCCGTTGCACGATTTCGGATTGAAGCAGTCGATCGGTAGTGGTGCTTTGCAACTGTTGCAGTCGCGTGCGCGCAGCGGAGATTTTTCCTGCGGCGATTTCGTCCGTTTCGATCAAAAATTCCCGCCACTCATGCGGAAGCCGCAAAGCAGGGCCGTCGGCGCGCGTGCTGAGCCGGCCGCAAAAAGCGAGGACCGTTCGCAAACTGGCGTAGTAACTCCAGGCGGGTTGTTGTGAAGGCGACGCCACGGCGAGCATCGTTCCGAATTCCAGGACGAGTTCATCGCGCATCCCGCATTCGCCGAGGGCGCGCAGATACAGCGGCATCAACGCGAAATCGCTGCGGCGGATCGCGGCCGGCACTTCGCTCCGAATCCAACCAACGAGATTCCCCCATTCCCCACGCAAGCGAAACGATTGCGCGATCGCCTGGCGGCCGACGTTCGTTTGATTATCGCAGAGCGGTTCGAGCGCCGTCAGGGCCGCGGAAAAATTGCCGGCCTGGGCAACCTCAAGCGCGCGGAATAATTCCGTCTGGAGTCGCAACGCTGAAGAGGGATGAAGAAAGCGAAGCGGGCGACTCAGCCTCCGCGCGGCCGCGTAACGCTGTTGGCTCGCCAGCTCTGAAACTTTCCGGATGCCGACCGCGGGCACAAGCAAGAGCACGAGCCAGGCGCCGCCGCCAACGAAACCCGCGGTGTCCGGATTCAAAAACCACGCGCCCGCCGTCACGAACAAAACTGCAAACGAGGCGATCCGCCACGACCGGTACAATCCGCCACGGCGAAGCGTTTGCGCCAGCATGAACAGCGGCGAAACGCACGCGATGAAAAGCAGAATGTGATTGAGATCGATCACGTCAGTGTGAAGGCGTGAATAGCAGAGCATTCACCGATCACCAGTCACTATTCACTTTTCGCAATCCTGCCGACGCGTTACTGAAAGGGGCGATGAAGCTGAAAGTGACGATCTATCTCGACGTGATTTCTTCCTGGTGTTTCTGGGCGCAGCCGGCGTGGGAGGAATTGAAGAAGCGCTACGCGGATCGCGTCGATTTTGAATGGAAGATCGCCTTGATGGATGCGTCCGGTTTTCCGAAATCGATCGAGCAAGCGAATTGGTTTTATCGCCGGAGCGGCATCATGATGCGCTCGCCGTTCATGCTCAAGCC
>DATILK010000074.1:0-3770 GCA_035476555.1 Chthoniobacterales bacterium
GGCAGCGTGCTTTCACCCTCGACGATCCGGACTACGGCGCGCTGCATATTGGCGCTGGCGGTGCCGAAGGAATTCCGCGCCGTCGCCGGAATGGCGGTCATCTTGCGGATCATCGGGAACACGTATTCCTCGAGGTGCGCCTCATCCCAGAGCACAACGCCGAGCGTGTGCGACGTGATGTTCGTCACCTGAATCAATCCGCCATCGCGAGCGGAAAATTGCTGGCGCGTATCTTCCGAAAGCGTTTTCTTGCCGGTGGTTTCCTCTTCCTTGAGCAACGAGAGAATGCCCTGGATCGCCGCGCCGACCGCAACCGCTTCGTCGGGATTCACGTCGTCTACCAACGGCAGTTTCGAGAGATCCGCCACCATGTCGCGCACCATCGGCATCCGAGTCATTCCGCCGACCATGAGGACCTTGTCGATGTCGCTCCATTCCATCTTGGCTTCCTGGAGCACCATCTCGCAGATGGTCTTGCACTTTTCGACGAGATGTCGTGTCTTGAGCTCAAACTCGTCCCGGGTCAGCTCGACCTTCACGCTCTTGCCGTTGTGGCTGTGAACGATCGCCGTCCGCGGCCGGCTCGAGAGTTGGATCTTCGCCGCCAGGGCCCGGCTTTGAAGGTCCTGATAACTCTGCAAATCGAGGAGCGGATTCTCGCCGTGCGCGCGATCGAATTCTTCCGCGACGTAATTGACGATCACGTCGTCCCAATCTTTGCCGCCCAGCCGATGATCGCCGTTCGTCGCGATCATCTGGATACCGTGGCCTTCGATTCGCATGATAGTGACGTCGAACGTGCCACCGCCAAGGTCGAACACGAAAACCGTCTGGTCTTCGTCCAGTTTGTCGAGACCGTACGCCACCGCCGCCGCTGTCGGTTCGTTGATGATCTGAAGAACGTTGAGTCCGGCAAGCTGGCCCGCGGTTATCGTCGCGGTGCGCTCGGCGTCGTTGAAGTAAGCCGGCACCGTGATCACCGCGTCGGTTACCGGTTCCCTGAGATATTTCTCCGCGTCGGACTTCAGCTTTCGCAAAATCAGCGCCGATAATTCTTCCGCCGAATAAACCTTCCCGCCGAATTCGCGCTGAAATTGTTCCTTTGGCTTGCCCATCTCGCGCTTCACGAAATCGACAATCTGTTCCGCTTCCGCGACCGCGTTGTTCTTCGCCAACGTGCCGACGATGACGCTCGCGCCGTCAAACAAAATAACCGAGGGCGTCAGCCGTTCACTTTCGCTGTTCGGAATAATTTGCGGCTTGCCGTACGGATCGATGTGCGCCATCGCGCAGAAGGTCGTTCCAAGGTCAATGCCGACTACTTTTCGTCGCGTCGAAGGTGCAGTCATTAGCAAGTAAGGAGAAGTGTGGGTTTAGGCACTCTGCATGAGGTGCAATTTCCATGCCTTGATTGGAGGGCATTCCCGGTAATTTCTACGGGAAATACAGACCTGAACTTTACCCGGCTAACCGAAGCGTTTCGCGACCACTTCTTCCGGCCGCAAAACCTGGTCGCGCCAGAGAAACCCGCGTTTAACGCGCATCACGATCCGACCGTCTTCTTCCGCATAGTCAGCCGGCTCGAAACTGATCACTTTATGCAGCGCGCGATCGACTGTCTCTTTCGGCTCGATCTCGCTTACTTCCATCCGATGCAGGATTTCCGTCAGCGAATGGATGGCGTTCTCCAGATTGTCCCGCCATTGGCCGAGCGGCCCCCGCTTGCCGCTGCTCGCTTCGATCGCCGTCTGGAATTGCGATAACAAACCGCTGAGATCGTCGAACAAGATCACCAGATCGCGGATGAACGGCTTCTGCAGCGATTCGTGCAGAAAATTATCGCGATACTTGATCATCTCGTCGTGAAGCGAATCGAAAAGCCGTTGGTTCACCGTCTCGGTGTTACGGAGCGCGGCCATGTGCTCGTCCATCTTGCGGAACTGCTCCTCGAAATCGCTCTGCTCCGTTTTTTCCAATTTCTCGAGCCGTCGCAGAACTGTTTGCTCGAAGCTCGTCATCCGGCCGTTCAACGCGCGAAATTCGTCCAGGATCTGGGCGAACTGCTCGCCGCTGTTGTCGGCGTCCCACGCATTCTCCGGCAATGTCTTCTCCGCTTCCGCGCTTAGCTGTTGCATGGCGGACGCAAATTCGTCGGTGATCTTGATTTCCATCGGGCTCTTCATTTCGCGGAGAAAAACTTGCGAATCGCCTCGACGAGGCCGGGGATGTCATGGCGCCGCGCCTCGATGGCTACTTCGAGCCCGCGGTCCCGCGCCGTTTTCGACGTGATCGGCCCGATGCTGGCGACCTGCATTTTTGCCGGCCACGGCAACTCGAGCGCCAGGAAATTTTCGACTGTGGATGAGCTGGTAAACGTAATCAAATCTGCGCCTTCCTCCAATAACCGGCGCCGCGCGCCGAAATCGTCGCGCGTCTCGGGGACCGTGCGGTAGGCGAATCCTTCGTCCACAATAGCTCCCAATGCCGACAGCTCTTTCGGTAGCAAATCGCGCGCCTTCTCCGCTCGAGCGATAAGAACGCGCAGATTTTCCACTCCGCCCTCTTTTCGGAACTCTCGCGCGAGGGCTTCGGCCACGAATTCATCCGGCTGCAGATCGACGTGCATGTGGAAATCCTTCAGCCGCTGTGTGGTTGCCGGACCAATCGCCGCGATCCGTGCGCCCCCGATCTCGCGGGCGTCGTCATAAAGTTTGTAGAACAGCTCAAAAAACGCGTTCACGCCATTTGGGCTCGTGAACACGATCCAATCGTAGGCATGCGCGTCCTGCACAAGTTCGGCGAAGGCGCGGAGATCGGTCGGCGGCTCGATCCGGATTGTCGGCAATTCGATCACGTCGGCGCCGAGGCCGCGCAGCTGCTCCGTTAATGCGCCGGCTTGTTTTCTCGTCCGCGTGACGACGATCCGCTTGCCGGAAAGCGGACGGTCCTCGAACCACTTCAGTTCGTCGCGCAGGTTCACGACTTCGCCGAAGACCGCTATCGCCGGTGCGGCGAACCCGGCCGCCGACACTTTCGCGGCGATATCTTCCAGGGTGCCGACAAGCGTCTGCTGCCGTTCCGTCGTTGCCCAACGAATCAAGGCTACCGGCAGATCCTTTCGCACCCCGTTCGCGATCATCTCCCGCGCGATCGCGCCGATTCGCTCGATGCCCATCAACATTACTTGGGTCCCACTGAGCTTTACCAGCGCCGCAAAATCAATCGCGCTCTCCGATTTTTCGGGGTCCTCGTGCCCGGTGAAAAACGTGACGTGAGAGTTTTTCCCGCGATGCGTCACCGGAATTCCCGCATAGGCCGGACCCGCGATCGCCGACGTCACTCCTGGCACAATGACAAAAGGCAACTTCGCCGCCGCGAGTGCCTGCGCCTCTTCCCCACCTCTGCCAAACAAAAACGGATCGCCGCCCTTGAGCCGAACGACGTTTTTTCCAGCCTGCGTTTTTTCCACGAGCAGCGCATTGATTTCCTCCTGCGATAGCGTGTGCTCCCCCGCTTTTTTCCCAGCAAAAATCAGCTCCGCGCTCTCCGGCGCCCAGCGCAGCATCTCCGGATTGCAGAGATAATCGTAAACGACGACTTCCGCGCGTTCTATGCATTCCTTTGCCCGCAAAGTTATCAGCCCGAGATCGCCCGGACCGGCGCCGACCAGGAAGCACTTTCCCTTTTTGTCAGCCATTAATCGCCTTCCATAATTCCCTCGCCAGCTTTTCCGGCGTCGAAGCGGCACCTTCCACTCGCGCCGTCCGCGG
>DATILK010000075.1:0-3410 GCA_035476555.1 Chthoniobacterales bacterium
GGCGGCGGCGTGATCGCGCTGAGTTTGGCGGCAAAATTTCCGGAAGCGAAGGTGACCGCGACAGATCTTTCTGAAGACGCGCTCAGTCTCGCCCGCGAAAACGCCGGTCGCCTCGGCCTAACGAGTCGAGTAGAATTCCTGCGCGGCGACCTGTTGGCATACGTGAATCACGTATACGACCTGATTGTCGCGAATTTGCCGTATGTCGCGGCGGGAGATCAAGGGGCGCTGTCGCGAGAAGTAGGGCACGATCCGGAAGGGGCGCTTTTTGGCGGAGAGAGAGGCGACGAGATCGTTCGCAAATTAATCGAGACCGCGCCGTTGCATCTCGCACCGGGCGGTTTGCTGGCGCTGGAAGTGGGACTCGGACAGGCAGAGGCGCTGGCTGGATTGATGGCGAAAAAAAATTATCACGACATCAGCACGGAACGCGATTATGCCGGTGTGATACGATTCCTGTTTGGGAGGTATGGATAAGATTCTCGTTCATGGCGGCCGGCCACTCGAGGGCTCGATCAAGATCAGCGGCTCGAAGAATTCGGCGCTGCCGATTCTGGCCGCGACGTTGTTGACCCGCGAGCCGTGCATTCTCCATCGCGTGCCTGACCTGAGCGACACGCATTACATGCTCCAAATCCTCACCCATCTGGGCGCGCAGGTGGAACGAGCCAGCGGCACGGTGACCGTTACCGCGGAGAAAATCGAATCGGTTGCGCCCTACGATGTCGTGCGAAAAATGCGGGCGTCGGTGTGCGTGCTCGGTCCGCTGCTGGGGCGGTGCAACGAAGCGACGGTGTCGATGCCGGGCGGCTGCGTGATCGGGGATCGGCCGATCGATTTGCACCTGAAGGGTTTTGAAGCACTCGGTGCGGCGGTGCGAGTTGAAGAGGGAAATGTAAAAGTTTTCGCGCCGAAATTGGCCGGCGCCGTGGTGAATCTCACCGGCAAATTCGGGCCGACCGTTCTTGGAACCGACAACGTGATGATGGCGGCGACGTTGGCAGATGGAATCACGGTGATTGAAGGCGCCGCGACGGAACCGGAGGTGGTGGACCTTGCGAATTTCCTCAACAAGATGGGCGCGAAGATTGAAGGCGCGGGCACCCGGCGATTGATTATCGAGGGCGTGAAAGAATTGCACGGCGCCGAACACGACGTGATTCCGGACCGAATCGAAGCGGGCACGTTTTTGATCGCGGGCGCGATCTGCGGGAAGGGCGTGACCGTGAAACGAGTGATGCGCGATCATCTCACCTCGCTCACCGACGCGCTCACGGCTTGCGGTTATCAAATCCAATGGGGCCACGACACGATCACCGTTTCACCAAACGGCGATACGAAACCGATCGAGCTGGCCACCGAACCGTATCCGGGTTTTCCGACGGACATGCAGGCGCAGATGTGCGCGCTGCTCTCGACGACGGAAGGCATCAGCGTGATCACGGAAAATATTTTTCCGCAGCGCTACATGCATGTCGCGGAATTGAAACGGATGGGCGCGCACATGCAGCTCGAAGGAGCGAGCGCTATCATCACCGGTGTGGATCGGCTCTTTGGCGCGCCGGTGATGGCGAGCGATTTGCGCGCATCCGCAGCGCTGGTCCTGGCCGGATTGAAAGCGGAAGGCCGGACGGAAGTGAGCCGCGTGTATCACATCGATCGCGGTTACGAGCATCTCGATGAAAAACTGAGCGAGCTGGGCGCTCACATCGAGCGCGTGAAAGCGGATTAGGTACCGAATTAAAGAAGGCCGCGCAGCGTCTTCATGTTCTCAACGTCTTCGGCGAGATCTTTGCCCTTCGGAGTCTCGAGCACTTTCGGGATTTTTTTGAATCGCCGATCGCGCATGATGAAACGAAAGGCAGCGAGACCGATCTTGCCTTGGCCGATGTGCTCGTGGCGATCCACCCGCGAACCGAGCGCCGTCTTGGAATCGTTGAGATGTAACGCTGCGAGTCGATCCAATCCAATCACCCGGTCGAACTCGCGAAACGTTTTCTTCACTCCGGCTTCGCTGCCAATGTCGTAACCGCCGGCGAAAACATGCGCGGTATCGAGGCAAACGCAGAGCCGTTCCGGTTCGCGCACTTTGTCGATGATCGCGGCCAGGTGCTCGAACTTTTCACCCAAACACGATCCCTGTCCGGCCGTCGTTTCGAGCGCGACCTTCGTTTTCACTTTCGGAACCACCGCCCAGATCGCATCGAGCGACGCAACGATTTTCTCCAAGCCGGCCTGTTCACCCGCGCCCAGATGGGCGCCAGGATGCATGACGAGAAACGGCAATTCGAGTTGATCGGCTCGCACCAGCTCTTCGGAAAGCGCGCGTAGCGAGTTCGCGTGGAACTGCGGGTTCGTGGCCGCGAGATTGATCAGGTAATTCGCGTGCGCAAAAGCGGCGTGCAGTTCCTTGCGCTGCGCGTGATCGAGGAATGCGCGGATTTCTTCGCGCGCCAGCGGCCGGGCAAACCACTGCATATTGTTCTTCACAAAAATCTGCATCGCCGTGCAATCGATCGACCGCGCGCGCTCAATCGCGCGATGCAAGCCGCCCCCGATGGACATGTGCGCTCCAAGGAGCAATGACGAATGACGAATGACAAATGACGAAGGTGGTGGAGCCGCGTACTTCTTCTTCGTCATTCGTCATTCGACATCCGTCATTTGCGATTCGCTAGAATCGCTTCGGATGCCAGTTTGGTTTCGCGATGGGGCCTTCGCCTTTGTATTCGAAAAGTTTGTAGACGGGGGTGAGGACCACGCCGGCGCCGCCGGCCTGGATCCGAACGTCGAAGTCGAGGCGGTCCTCGAGAAAATAAATGTCGCCGTGGCCGACCATGCCGAAAAGTTTGCCGGCCACTTTGAAATCGTCCGTGTGAATGATCCCATCCTTGATCGTGAAAGTTGCTTTCGCGTTCTTCGCAATGCTGTAGCCGGCGCCGGGGATGATCGCGGAAGTGAGTTCGGAGAGCGGGCCGAAGATCGGGATGGCGAAGACATCGCCTTCGGTCACGTTGGCGGTGCCGTGACCCTGCATGGCGCGCGCATCACTGCCGACGCTGGTCCATTCGTAAGCGCCGCTCAATTTTCCGCGAGTCGTTTTGTATTTAAAATAGAGATCGGCGAGCCGCGGGAAATCGACGGCATCCAGCGTCAGGTCGGCGTGGTAGTGCTTGTCGTTTTGGGCGAGCGAGACATCGGCGCCGCCGCGCACGTCGCCTCCGAAAAGTTTGCCGTCGACATCGAATAACTGGAGCCGATTGTCCGTGAACAAGAGCCGTCCGGAGACGCGATCGAACGGAAGTGTTCTGCCAAGAAAGCCGTAATCCATTCCCGTTGGCGCATCGACTTTGATTTCGATGTGGTCGTTCTTGCCACGAAAATGAAAGACGCCGTTGACGACGAGGTTG
>DATILK010000076.1:0-1835 GCA_035476555.1 Chthoniobacterales bacterium
AAGCAAAATTGGGGACCGCGATTTTTTCGACGGACGGCAGCGATTTGGAACAAGCCGTCGTGCGATTGCTCACGGACCGCAAACAGACGCTCGCGGTCGCGGAATCGTGCACCGGCGGTTATCTGGCGCATCGCATTACCAACGTGCCCGGAGCGTCGGTGGTGTTGCTGGCCGGTTACGTTACGTATTCCAACGAAGCCAAAGTCGACATGCTCGGAGTGATTCCTGATCTCATCGAGAAGAACGGCGCGGTAAGCAAGCAAGTCGTGCTAGCGATGGCGGAAGGCGCCCGCGCGCGTGCGAATGCGGATTTCGCGTTGGCTACGACCGGTATCGCCGGACCCGGTGGCGGGAGCGAAGAAAAACCAGTCGGCACAGTTTTCATCGCGCTCGCTGCGAGGGATCAGTCGGCCTCAGTGAAGAAAGGTTTCTTTCCTGACGACCGGCCGACGTTCAAAGAGCTAACAACGCAGACCGCGCTGGAAATGTTGCGGCGCCGTTTGCTCGAACCCCGGACCTAGGGATCGACGCGCACCGGCGTGCCGACCTTCACGTGCGCGTAAAACTGCGCGGCGGCTGGCTCCGGCATTCGGATGCAACCGTGCGACGCCGGATAACCCGGCAAAATCCCGACGTGCATGCCGACGCCTTCGCCAGTCAGGCGCATGAACCATTTCATCGAGGCGCCGACGAAATGCGTCCCGCTCGGCGCGGAATCGATCTGTGAGCTGATTCCGCCGCGAACGGTGCGGCCGCTCGAGTCCTTGTAGTCGCCGTAAAGGCTCGAGTGATGGTCTTTGTCTTTCTCGAGGACGGAGAAACTTCCATTGGGCGTGGTGTGGCCGCGTTTGCCGGAAGAGATGGGACTATCGATCGCGATTTCTTCGCCGGTCATCAGATACGCGCGCTGTTTCGTCAGCGAAACAATGACGTGGGCATTGTCCGGCGTGACCTTTGCGAGAACGCCGGCATTCGTCGCGATCGGCGCCTGTTTGCTGATCAATTCGCTCGCTTTTTTCATCGGCTGCGGCGCAGACGGCGAAGTGGACGGCAGAGTTTTCGGTTTGTTCTGCGGCGCAGTTGTTTTTGGTGGAACCGTCGGGCTTGGCCGGCGGATTTGCGCATTCGCGATCGGTGCGAGCGCGAGCGCCAGCATGAGGACGAATGAATGGTGAAGGCGGCGGCAGGTCACAGGCTAGCTTCCAAGATACGTGTCCACGCGTTTCAGCCAACCGGGGAGCCAGCGTGCTTCATTGCGCGCGGGGGGCGAATTGCGGACGCGATTTCGCAAAACGGCCTTCGCCGATTCGGAAAAATCTTTCACGGTTTGGCGTCCGTTGTTTTCGGTTTTCATTCCTTCAAGGACCTGCAACAAGCCCCAACCCTGCCCGGCGTAACGCTCCGTGGCAAGAACACCTTCGCCTTTGAAGTTCACATAATCGACCAGCGCGTAGCAACCGTTCGCGGTGCTGGATACGCGGTCGAAGCGCTCCTGGATCAGAGCGTGGTTCGCGGCGCCGCCTTCTGAGAGCATTTTCGGTAGCGCTTCGCGCAGTCGATGGACCAAAAATTCCGCCTGGAGATCGACGGTGTGGGCGAGGAAGGCGCGCAGCTCTTTCATCGGCGCACTTTGCGCGGCCGCATTGAATTCAGCACGCGAGCTCCACGGACAACCGTCTTTCGCGGTGGCAACCGCGGGCAACTTCGTTCCGCGGTTCGAGGCAAAGTCGACGAATTTTGGAAAGCTTTCGTCAAACGGTCCGCGGACACCTTTCGGGTACCAGATAAAGTGACCAATCCCGAGCGAGGCGAAATTTTCGCCGGCATTCCAGGAA
>DATILK010000077.1:0-2467 GCA_035476555.1 Chthoniobacterales bacterium
GGGCGCCTGCCGGGACGTCTCCGTCCTGCTCGCGGAAATGCTGCGCCAGATGGGATTGGCCGCTCGCCTAACGAGTGGTTACCTGCGGGAGAGCGATGCCGAGACCAAGCGCGCCGAAGGTTCGCTCCACGCCTGGACGGAAGTTTTTCTCCCGGGCGCTGGCTGGATCGGGATGGACGCGACGAATGGCGTCTTTGCGAATCACAATTTTATCGCGGCCGCGGCTGGTCTGGCCCCTGCCGACATCACGCCGATCAGCGGCGTTTACTATCATGCCAAACACGTTCCCGCGCAGATGACGAGCAAGCTCAAGTTACTGAATCTTTGACGTGCGTTTCCGGATCGATGCTCGCCGAACTTCAGCTCCGAAATTTTCGCTGCTTCGAATCGCTCCGCGTAGAACTCGCGCCCGGCTTTAATTTTTTCCTCGGTCGCAACGGTCAGGGGAAAACTTCGATCCTGGAAGCGGCGTGCGTTCTTCTCCGACTCCAATCGCAGCGAAGTTCGACGCTCGGGCCGGCGATCCGCTTTGGCGAAAGCGCGTTTGGCGTGTCGGGCGGAATCGAAAATCATCGCCTCGAATTTCGTTACAGTGCGCTCCGCCGAAAGGTTTCGATCGACGAGGTCGAACAGAAAACGCTCGGCGAATACCTGAGTCTGGTCCGGGTCGTCTCGTTTGCGAACACCGACATCGAACTGGTGCGCGGCGGTTCCGATTCGCGCCGCCGCTATCTGGATTTTCTCGGGAGCCAGGTGGATCCGCTTTATCGACCGACCTTGCGCGCCTACGAACGAGCATTGCGTTCGCGGAACGCGCTGCTGAAGTCATCGCAATCGCGCCCACGCGAGATTGCCGCGTACGAGCAGCCGCTTATCGAGCACGGGACCAAGCTGGGTGCGATGCGAGCGCGGCTGGTGGAGCGATTGACGCCACTCGCGGCCGAGGCGCATCGACAGATCAGCGGCGCGGAAGAAAATGTCGAGCTTCGGTTCGTCCCGGGAAATGACGAAGACTATGCGCGCGACCTGCAGGATTCGTACGCCCAGGAATTGCGATTGCGCCAGACCATCGTCGGCCCGCATCGGGACGACATTGAGCTGCTGGTGCAGGGAAAGAAAGCCCCGCAATACGCTTCCGAGGGCCAGCAGCGGACGGTGGCGCTCGCGTTGAAAATTGCCCAGGCGCAGTTGTTCGCGCAGGAAGAAGGCGTCCTACCGTTGCTTTTGATCGACGATATTTTCGGTGAGCTCGATCCAGTTCGCCGCAACGCCTTGCTCGCGCACTTGCCGGCCGACGCCCAAAAACTCGTCACCGTAACTACGATGCAGTGGCGCGACCAAGAATTTGCGGGTCCGGTTTTCGAACTGCGCGACCGCGAATTAGTCAGCCTAAAAGCGCCAGCCTGAAAGCGCTTGCGCCCCCGGAGCACGCGCATTCTAGTTTCTCATGCGCAACCTCGGGGATGGAATGCCGCTGAGCCTGGCGGGTTCGCTGCTCGTCGCTCATCCGAACATGCTCGATCCGAATTTCCGTCGCGCCGTTTTGTTTATTTCGGCGCACGACGCCGAAGATGGCGCACTCGGCGTGATCCTGAACCGCCCGCTCGATAAACAGGTAGCCGATTTGGTGAACGAACCGCCACCCCAGGGTCTCGGAGACATTCCGGTTTTTCTCGGGGGACCGGTGGGAAAAAATCAGCTGATGTTTGCCGCGTTCGAATGGCAAAAGGGTGAGGGGCTGAAATTGAATCACAACGTTGGAATCGACGAAGCCCACCAGCTGGTGGATGAAGATCCGGCGTCGATCCGCGCCTTTGTCGGCTACGCCGGGTGGAGCGCCGGCCAGCTCGAAGCTGAGATGCAACAGAAAGCGTGGATCCTGCAAAAGCCGAGCCGCGCCGCGCTGGCGCCCGCGCGATTACCCAAACTTTGGTTCGATATCATGCGCGGTCTTGGTCCGTGGTACAAGATGCTCGCTGCCGCGCCGGACGATCCCTCGTTGAATTAGAAAGTGATCAGTGGGCAGTGACCACTGATCAGAAAAAATCCCGCGAGGCGCGCATTTTTAACTTGTCACTGATCACTGATCACTGGTCACTGTCTTCCAAATGATCATCGGCGTTCCGAAAGAAATTAAAGCGCAGGAGCATCGTGTCGGGCTTATTCCGTCCACGGCCACGACTCTCACGCGAAAAGGTCACAGCGTTCTGGTGCAGAAAGGAGCGGGCATCGGCTCCGGTTATCCCGACCAAGCTTATATCGACGCCGGCGCGCAGATCATCGACACGGCGAAGAAAGTGTACGCGCAGGCGGAGATGATCGTGAAAGTGAAGGAGCCATTGAAAGCGGAGTACGGGCTTCTCCGCAAGGGACAGATTCTTTTTACCTACCTGCACCTCGCGGCGAGCAAACCGCTCACGGAAGCGCTGCTGAAATCGGGTGTGACCGGAGTTGCTTACGAAACGAT
>DATILK010000078.1:0-8293 GCA_035476555.1 Chthoniobacterales bacterium
GAGCGGCAAGGAATACGCCATCATCGATCTGCCGAAAGACAAGATCGAGATCAAGGACGACAAAGCCGGCAAAGATTTCCGCTTAAAACTGGCCGGGCTCGACATGAAGCTGGATCGCCACGCGGAGTGGACCCAGATCTACAACGAGTGCTGGCGTCAGATGCGCGATTTCTTCTACGCGCCCAACATGAACGGCGTGGATTGGAAAGCGATGCACGACAAGTACGCCGCGCTGGTCCCGTTTGTGAATCATCGCAACGATTTGACGTATCTCCTCGGCGAATTGATCGGCGAGCTGAACAACGGTCATGCCTATGTCGGCGGCGGCGAACGTCCCGAGACGCCGCGGATCAAGCTCGGTTTGCTCGGCGCCGAGCTGGCGCGTGATCCCGCGAGTAAGGCCTACAAAATTGTGCGCATCCTTCCGGGCGAAAACTGGAACAAGAACGCGCGCTCGCCGTTGACCGCGATCGGCGTGAACGTGAAAGCCGGCGATTTTATCCTGGCCGTGAACGGCACGCCGGTTTCCTCACTGGCGAATATTTACGACGCGCTGATCGGCACCGCCGACAAGCAAGTCGTCCTGCGCGTGAACTCGAAGCCGTCAGACGACGGCGCGCGCGACATCACTGTCGTTCCGATCGCAGACGAGTCGCCGCTTTATTATCGCGCGTGGGTGCAGAAGAACGTCGAGGAAGTGAGCAAGAAGACGAACGGCGAGGTCGGTTACATTCACATCCCCGACATGGGGCAGCCGGGATTGAATGAATTCACGAAGCAATACTTTCCGCAGATCCGCAAGAAAGGTCTCATTATCGATGTGCGCGGGAATGGCGGCGGTTTCGTTTCGCCGCTCGTGATCGATCGGCTCCGGCGCGCTCTCGTCATGGTTGAGATCGCGCGCAACGGCACGCCGCAGACCAATCCGCCGCAGACGTTTCTCGGGCCGATGGTCGCGCTCTGCGACGAATTTTCCGCCTCCGACGGCGACATTTTCCCGTATCGATTCAAGACAAACGGGATGGGCAAGTTGATCGGAAAACGGACGTGGGGTGGCGTGGTCGGAATCAGAAATACACTTCCGTTAACCGATGGCGGAACACTCAACCGGCCGGAATTCGCGCCCTTTTCGAAGGACGGAAAAGAATGGGTCATTGAAGGTCACGGCGTCGATCCCGACATCGTGGTCGATAACGATCCGTCGAAGGAATTTCACGGCGAAGATCAGCAGCTCAATCGGGCGATCGAAGAAGTCCAGAAAGACATGAAGACGAAAGGTTATTCATTGCCGCCCGGTCCGCCGCCATATCCGAATCGGAATCCGACGCCACCGCCGGCGAAATAGCGAAACGCGCGCGGGCTAGAGCTCGCGCGTCATCGCGATCGCGCCGTCGATATTTTCCCAGCCGTTACGGAGCCAGAACGCGTGGCCGCCGGGATTATCGCCGGCGACCAGAATGATCGCGCGTTTGAGACCAATGGCGCGCAATCCCGTTACGCAAGAATCCATCAAAAGCTTGCCGACGTTTTGCCGGCGATGGCCCGGCGCAACAGCGAGATGATAAATCCATCCACGCCTTCCATCGTGACCACAAAGAGCGGCGCTGACGATCTTGCCGTCCGCTTCGGCCACTCGGCTCAGACCTGGATTACGCTCCAGATATTGCGCGATCTCCTCGCGCGAATCGCCTTCGCTGATCTCGATGCCTTCCACGCCGGCCCACAACGCAATCACGTCATCGTAATCGCTCATCACGAATTCGCGCGTCGTGACGCCGTTACTCATGGTTGCGGTTGTCCGGCTAAACCCAGCCGATCCGCGTCGCTCTGCAACGCCGCGATCACACCGGCGATCACGTCTTCCAGCGGCATTCCTAATTCAGCCGCGCCGTGCGTGATGTCCTCGCGATTGACCCCGCGCGCGAACGCCTTGTCTTTCATCTTCTTCTTTACCGAAGCGACATCGACTTCGTGAATGCTCTTCGATGGCCGCACGCGCGCGACGGCCATGACAAAGCCGCTCAGCTCATCCACAGCATAGAGCGTCTTCTCGATCGGCGATTCCCGCGTGACGTTCGCGTAATCGGCGTGGGAAAGAATCGCGCGGCTCACTTCTTCGCTCCACTCGTGCTCGCGCAGCCACGCCACGCCGACGAACGGATGGCCTTCGGTCGGACTTTGTTCCTGGTTCGGATGCCGCTCGTAATCCATATCGTGGAGCAACCCGACGGCTTCCCAGAGATCGGCATCCGCGCCGTTTTGTTGCGCGAAGTATTTCATCGAATCCGCCACCGCGTAGCAATGGCGTCGCAGACTTTCGGATTGGACCCAATCGTGCAAAATCGCGAGCGCTCGTTCAGCCAGCATCTTGTTAAATACCCCAGCTTGAAATGAACTGCTTCAAATTCGGCAGCAAATCGGCCGCGGCATGGATGAACATCAGCGCGATGAGATTCCGCGTCCGCGCCCAGACGATCCCGAAAAAAATGCCGCTAATCGAGAGCACGACGATCGCGTAGGCGACGGCATCGAGCACCGATGGATTTTCGCCGATTGCTTCCGATAATCCGGCCCGCCGCAAGATGAACCCGGGCGCATGCGCCAAGCCGAAGAGCAACGCCATGAGCGCCACACCGGATATCTCGGATTTGAACCAAACTGCCAGTCGCGTTTGCAGCAGCGCGCGAAAAAAGAATTCCTCCACCAAACCGACTTCGAAAAAGAGCCACGCGAAGCAGAGCGGCAATCCGAGCGCGAGCTGACCCGTGTGAAATTCACCGTGGCGGATCGGCGCTGCGGCCGTGCCGGCGAAATATTGGAAAAGAACGATGAGCGCGCTGAGAACGACGACGACGAGAAGGTGGTTGCCACCCAAGGCCCGGAGCCCGGCGACTTGCAGTCCGAAATCACGCCAGCGATAGCCGAAGAGAAATCGGAAAAGCCCGAATGGGATGAAGACGAAGACAATCAGCTTTCGTCCGAGCACCACGAGAAACTTCCCGCGCTCCGAAGCCAGCCAATCCGCCGGCACCAGCGCTTCCGAAAACGCCGCGCCCCAGATGAGATAGAAGACGACCCCGACCAGGCAGGCGAAGAGCACCCACATCTCAGCGGAACTTCGTCGCGCCGTCACCACGAGCGGTCGCGCTCTGAGCGTGGTTACCCACGCCAGCAGCGGAAACGCGATCCCGAAGATGATGATCCCGCCGATCGCATCCTCGCGGCCGAAGCTCGGATTTCGCCAGAGGATCGCCAGGCTCACACCGAATGCTGCGAGACCGAGCAGCACCCAGGCGTTCCCAAAAATATTGCGCAACGTCTTCACTTGTGCCGCCGCCGCCACCATTTGTGGAGCGGGACCACAATCGCCATCGAAAAATAGATCCAGCCGCTCCAGTCGATGTACCGAAGCGGAAGAGTCTGCGCGAGAATCAGCGCGATGATCCCCACGGCCGTCGGAATGCCCCATCCGGCCACATCGGCACGGGTCAGATCTTGTTCCAGCGCGTTCAGGCGCAAGGGCCCGCGCAGTCGCCACGCCCGCCAGTGCAGCAACAAAATTTCCACCGCGATGGCCGTGAAGCCGAGCGCGTAAATCGTGAAGAGAGATCGCGCCTGTGCCTCCGTGTGGACATTGAGCGAATGCCCCAGTTGGCTATGGCTAAGCAAGGCGAACATCGAGCCAAAGAGCGCCTTCAACGGATAAATATAAATCAGGACCGTGATCAACAGCGCCCAGCTGATAAAGGTCGAGACGCCGTCTTCCAATCCGTAGCGGCGGCTCCAAAGCCAATGGCCCCGCCAGAAAATTCCGAGCACCGCCACGCTGGCGACAAACGCCGGGACATTCTTGAACGCGACCAGCAACGTGTTGATGTCGTCCGGCACTCGGTCCGCCGCGATCACCACGATGGTCACCGCAAAAGCGAACGCGGCGTCGATGAACGTCTCCAGCCGGGTCATCTCGATGCCGCGCAAACGAAACCCATCGAGCCGCGGCAGCTCGTCGAGATTCGGCGGCAAGCCGGACGTGATCTCCTCTTCTCTCGCGCTTGTGCTCAATCCTGCCGAAAAGTCTGACGAAGTTCCGAACAGAGCGAAAGCTTCTTGTAACCGGCACGCGTTCCCGCCGGTCATCCTTCGCAGAGAGCGGTCATCGCTCTTTCCGTCACCAGCCTTAACCCAATATGAAACGACTTGTTCTAATACTCATTCTGCTTTCCGCGATTGGCGCGCGCGCCGACCTCAAGACCTGGCTCCACGGCGCACCGCCGCCGCCGCCCACGCCCGGCCTGCCCGACACGAAAGCAGCCGCGGTTTCGTTAGGGCCCAACGTGACAGCAGACAAACAAATCCTCGATTTCATGAACGCATTCGCCGAAGCGATGCGGATCCACGACGGCAAAGCGCTCAAGCCCTTGCTCTCGGACCGTTACGCGATCGACGATCTACCGGAGGGGCACGGCAGCCCGGCCGATTTCTTCATGCAGGCAATGGTGAAGGTGAAGGCGCCGGATGAAATCGTCATCACCAGCATTACGCCAGAAGGCGAAGGACGGATCGCGAAGATGGAATTTCGCTCGGCCGAGCGAGGAACGAAGGAGCGGACGTTCAAGTTCGACGCGAAGGGGAAATTGTTGAGCGCTGACTTCTTCACCTTGAAGCGGCAATGATCGCCACGAATGACGCGGACATCATCCGAGTTGATGACGCGACAAAAACTTTCGGCGGACGCGGCGGCCAATTGTTTCCGGCGTTACGCGGCGTGTCGCTGCGAGTGGCGGCCGGCGATTTCATCGCGGTCCTGGGAAAATCGGGCAGCGGCAAATCGACGTTGCTAAATCTTATCGCCGGAATCGATCGGCCCACGTCCGGCGAAGTCCAGGCGGCGGGCGCCGATCTCAACCGGCTTGGAGAAAATAAAATGGCGCTTTGGCGCGGCCGGAACATCGGTGTCGTCTTCCAGTTCTTCCAGTTGCTGCCCACGTTGACGGTCGAGGAGAACGTCCTCCTCGCGATGGATTTCGTGGCGAAAATTCCCGCGGGCGATCGGCGCGCCCGCGCGCGAGAACTCCTGGCGTTGGTCGGATTAAGCGACCAGGCCGCAAAGTTGCCTTCCGCGCTTTCCGGGGGGCAACAGCAGCGGGCCGCGATCGCCCGCTCCTTGGCGAACGATCCGCCCATCGTGCTGGCGGACGAACCAACCGGCAATCTCGATTCTGAAACAGCCGCCGCCGTCGCCGAACTTTTCCATAGACTCGTTGCCCAACGCAATACGCTTCTCATTGTCACCCACAACGACAAGCTCGCGAGCCGCGCTCATCGCGTGATCCAATTGAAGGACGGCCTCATCGTCGCAGACGACGAGAACCGTTCCGCGCTGCGATGAACACGGAATGGCGCAAGATCGCCGGCGATTTTCGTGAGCGCCGGCTCCAGATTTTCCTGATCACCCTCATCTTGATCGCGGGAATCGGCGGCGTAATTGCGGCGTTGAATGCGCGAGCTGTGCTGGCGCGGGAAATTGCGAGAAGTTACGAGTGCGCCAACGCTGCTGACATCGTGCTCTGGTTCGATAAAGTGGAGCCGGAGATCGTCGAGCTTGTCCGCGCGCGGCCGAATGTGGCCGCAGTAGAACCGCGTGCGACCGCGTTCACCCGGATCGCGAGCAAATCCGGCGAATGGTTTCCGGCGCGGCTGACCATCCTGCGCGATTTCGCGAACCAGAATGTGAATCTGGTGCACCGTGACAACGGCGCCTGGCCCGAGAAAAACGACGGGATCTTTATTGAGCAATCGGGCGCGACGTTGCTCGGAACGGGCGAGAACGAGCCTTTGCAAGTGCGGACGGCAACCGGCGAAGTCGTCGGTATTCCGATGAACGGTTTCGTCCACGATACGGCAGTCGCGCCCAGCACTCAGGATCGAATAATCTACGGTTACGTTACGCCGGCCGTCGCTTCAGCTTTGGGGCAGAAGAGCGATCTCGATCAACTCTTCGTGAAACTCAGGACGCGCGGGGATTTGAGCGAGGTGAACGAATTCGCGGACGACCTGGCCGCGTGGCTCAAGACGAAAAACGCCGCGCCGTTGCGCGTCGACGCGCTGAACAATACACATCCGCACGCCATGCTCATGACCGCGATGCTGCGCGTTCTCGAAGTGCTGGCGGCGATCGCGTTTGTTTGCAGTGCCACTCTCGCCGCCTGCGTGATCTCGCTTTGGTTGCGACGCGAAGTTCGTCAGGTCGGCGTGATGAAAACCCTAGGAGCCCGTTCGTGGCAATTGGCCCGGCAATATTTCATGCTGGTTGCTCCGTTGATTCTCGTCGCGGTCGCACTCGCATTCCCGCTCGGCGCCGCAGCGGGCCGTTGGGTGGTCAAATATCATCGGACGCTGCTGAACATCGATGTCGCGGATTGGAATGTTCCCACCGGCCTAACTTTGAAAGAGCTGGCGGTCGCGTTTGCTGTTCCGTTCCTCGCCATGGCGTTCCCGATCTGGCGCGCCGCGCGAAAGAGCCCGCGACAGGCGATCCAGGATCCGGGAATTGTAGCTCCGCGCGGACCGATCGGGATCACTTCGCGCCTGATTCGGATGCCAGGCGATCGACGGTGGAGTTTCGCTTTGCGCAACAGCTTCCGCCGGCCGTGGCGCCTCGGGCTCACCTTGCTCACGCTCTCGGCGGGCGGCGCGTTGCTCCTGACCGCGCACAACAATTACGAAAGTCTCATGCGCGTGATCGACGAGGCGCTGGCCAATCGCGGTCACGACATCGAAGTGCTATTGCAAGGGCCAGCACCTGCGGGGCAGTTGGAAATGGTCGCGCGCGCCGTTCCGGATGTGGAAATCGCGGAAGCATTTCGCCGCGCCAGCGTGAACCTCGTGATGGATGAATCGCGAGCCCTCGCAGTGCGCGAAGGGCGCCGGATGTCGCTGTGCGGTTATCCGATCGGGACGCAATTGTTGCGATTGCCGCTGCGCGAAGGCCGATGGCCGACCGTGGAAAATGCGATCGAAGTGGTCATTAATCGGCAAGTCCAGGAAGCGGCGCCCGGGTTACAACTCGGCAGCGAAATGACGATCAAGTTTCGCGACCGCCTCACGAAAGTCCGCGTCGCCGGTATTGCCGAGGAAATTGGAACGCCGGTAATTTACGCCGCCTTCCCGACGTTCGAGAACATCACCGGGCTCGGCGACGCGTCCGCCATCCTGCGCGTGAAAGCGCGCAATGAGCGCGAACACCTGGCGGCAGGCGCTCTCGAGCAAGCCCTGCTCGATGCCCATTTCACTCCGGCCCTCGTGAACACGAAAAGCGAATTCCGCGCATCGCTCGACGAACATTTCGCCGTAGTCGGCACCGTGATGAAAATGATCGCGCTGGCCTCGGCCCTTGTCGGCGCGATTACGTTGGTGGCGACGCTGAGCCTGGGGGTGCTGGAGCGTGGCCGCGAAATCGGCGTCATCCGCGCGCTCGGCGCGGCTCCGCGTTCGGTCATCGCGATTTTCCTGGTGGAAGGCGGCGCCGTTGCGCTTTTGAGCGCGGCGTTTTCGGTGGCCGGCGGGATATTCTTCGCCCGATTCCTCAACGGCATGGCGGAACAGCAACTTCTCCATGTCGCAGTTCCCCTTTACGTCTCGCGCGCCGGCCTGGCCGTTCTCTCCAGCGGCGTGATCGTGGTGATTGTGGCGGTTTGGCTGGCGGTTACCCGGGTGCTGCGTTTGTCGGTCCGTGACGCGCTCGCTTACGAGTAAAATCGAAAACATCGAAGAACACGCGATCTCCTCCGCGACTTTGGGGGCTGCGCGGAGTTTCTAAATCCACGAGGCAACGCATCAGCGTTCTCTCGTTAGGTCTATGCTGATGTTACTCCAGGCAATCGCGTTTGTGATCCTGGTGGTAGTATCTTTGATCGGATTCGCCGCGGCGATGGCGTGGACGTTCGCGATCTGGTTCGGGAACAACCGTTGATCTCTGGTTACCCGCCGCCCTTCGGTTTGGGTTCGGTCCGCATCTCGGCTGCCACTTCCTGTTGCATTCGCTGGATCTTTTCCATCACCGGTCCCATCGCTTGCTGCATTTCGTCGATCGAGTTTTGCATGACAGCCGGCATTTTGCCGATCATCGCCTGCCCGGCCGGGGTTTTGTAAAATGCGATCATCCCGTCGACCTCCGGCTGGGTGAAACTCTTCTGGTAAATGCGCACATGCATCGGCTCGAGTTTTTTCCAATCGAGTAGCTCTTTCATGAGCGAAATCACTTCGCTCCGGCGCTGGTCGATGTCCCTTTGGA
>DATILK010000079.1:0-12376 GCA_035476555.1 Chthoniobacterales bacterium
GCCATGACGACGAGCACGCCGGCCTTGATCAGGTTCGTGCACCAAAGCTTTTCGCCGTTAAGGATGAATGCCGAACCGTCTTCGGTTGGATCGGCGCGCAAGCTCATGTTCGCCGGATCGGAGCCCGCGTTCATTTCCGTGAGCGCGAACGCCGAGATTTCTTTCCGCGCCACACGCGGCAGATACTTCGTTTTTTGTTCCTCCGTTCCGAAAAGGAGGAGCGGTTGCGGAACGCCGATTGATTGGTGGGCCGAAACCAGCGCCGTTAGGTTGGCGTCCCAGCTTCCGAGCAACATGGCGGCGCGGCCGTAATTGACCTGTGATAATCCGAGCCCGCCGTATTGTTTCGGCACCTTGATGGCGAAGGCGCCCATCGCGAACAGCTCGTCGATATTTTTCTGCGGAATCTCGCCGGTCCGATCGATTTCATCCGCGTCGACGTTGTCCCGCAAGTAACTCCGGAGCTGCGCCAGAAATTCTTCGCCGGCCGCCTTGTCTTCCGCCGTTTGGACTGGGAACGGAAAGATTCGGTCGAAATCGAATCGACCGATGAAAAGGTTGCTCGCAAAACTGCCGCGTTCATCGAGCGGATCGCGAGAGCTTTCTGCCAACTCCAGCGCCGCCGCTTTGCCCGCCGACATTTTCGACGTGTCGATGACCGGCGCGGCTGCCGGTTTGGCAGTGGTTTCCTCCGCAATCTGTTTTTCAGGCGCTTCGAGCGACGATTTCATGGGTCACCTCCCTTGGTAAAATGTAGCGCCGTCCTGGGAGTGCTGGCGAAGCAAATCGCACGGCGCAAATTTCTCGCCGGCGCGGGAATGGATTGCGTCCATGTCGGTCACCACTTTCTTCAGCCCGATGCTTTCCGCATAACGCAACGGACCTCCGCGATAAACCGGGAAGCCCGTTCCAAGAACCATGCCGTAATCCGCGTCCTCTGCCGTGGCGACGACCTTTTCCTCGAGGCAACGCGCCGCTTCATTCACCATCAAATAAACGAGACGGTTCGTGATGTTCTCGAGTCCGAACTTCTCGCCGGATTCCTGTCGCCATTGCTGTAGCGACTCGCTCGCCGCGGCGGAGCCCGTCCCGGGCGGAGGCGGGTTAGGCGTCTGCTGTTTGCCTTCGTATTTGTAAAAGCCCGCGCCGGTTTTTCGGCCCAGGAGTTTGCCGGCATACATCTCCTGCAAAATCTTCGAGGCGCGATCGCGTTCGCCGAATGCTTTCTCCAGCGTCGCCGCGATATCGACGGTAATGTCGATCCCGATTTCGTCGATCAATCGCAGCGGCCCCATCGGCATTCCCCAATCCAACAAAGCGCTATCGATCTCCTCCGCGCTGACGCCGTTCTGAAACATTTCGGCCGCGTCCAGAAGATATGGGAACAGGACGCGGTTCACGAGAAAGCCCGGCGCATCCTGCACGAGCACGGGCAGCTTTCCGATCTGCCGGGCAAAACCAAGCGCGCGCTCGCGAGTCGGCTCGGCGGTATCGCGGCCAACGACGACTTCAATCAGCTTCATTCGGCTGACCGGGTTGAAAAAGTGGAGGCCGACGACGCGCGCCGGCATCGCCGTGCTCTGGGCCAGCTCAGCGATCGGCAGCGCGGACGTGTTCGTTGCCAGGATCGTCGTCTCGGGCGTGTTCGCGGCGAGCTCCTCGAAAATTTTCTTTTTTATTTCCAACTTCTCCGACGCCGCCTCGATGACGATTTGAACGTCGCGCATCGGGACGGGCTGGGTGGAGGCGACGATCCGCGCGCGACCTTCTTTCGCCTTCGCCTCGTTCATCAGGCCGCGTTTCACCGCGTCGCCGTACGTCTTGTCGACGTTCGCCAGGCCGCGATCGATCGCCGCCGAGTCGACATCGCGCAGAATTACCGAAACGCCGCGCGAGCTCAGCCATTGCGCGATCCCCGAACCCATCAAGCCAGCTCCAATCACGGCTGCGTGCTGAATTTTTTCCGGCGCGATTTTCGAGGAGCCTTTCCGGTATTTGTCGGCGAGGAAAAAATTCCGAATCAGGTTTTGCGTTGCCTCGGTGGCGCCGAGCTCGCTGATCGCGTCCACTTCCATAGCGAGCGATTCGTCGATCGATGAATCAGCGGAGCGTTTGATGATTTCGTAAGCTCGCGCTGGCGCGTCGTTGCCTTTCGTCTTTGGAGGGCTGAACTCCTGCGAAGCCGGCGTCGCTGGAGCTCCGCCCTCTATTTTGCGTTTGCCAGCCGCGAGTTTTTTTCTGGCGGCCTCGAGCAATTGCTCTTTCGAAACAACTTCGTCAACGAGCCCGAGCTTTAACGCTTCGGGCGCGCCATAAAGCTTACCTTTCAAGATTACTTCGGTGGCGTTGGCGGTTCCGACCAATCTCGGCAATCGCGTTGCACCACCCCACGCGGGCACGAGTCCCAGCGTCGTCTCTGGCAACCCGATCTTCGTCGTCGGATCGTCGGATGCGACCCGGTAATCGCACGCCAGCGTGATCTCGTATCCACCACCGGCGCACGCTCCATGAATTGCCGCCACGCTCGGCACCTTCAACGCCGCAAGCCGGTTGAAAACTTTCTGACCTTCCGCGATGAAGCCGCGCATTTCACCGGTCTGCGCCTGCTTCAGCAGCGTCTTCAAATCCGCACCCGCGATAAAGATCGACTTCTTCGCCGAGGTCACGATCACACCCTTGATCGACGCATCCTTTTCGATCGCGTCGACGTGCTCGCGCAGGTTGTTCATTGTCGCCGCATCGAAAATATTCGCGCCCGATTCCGGCCGGTCGAAGGTCAGAATGCAGATTCCGTCCGCACCGATTTCGCGCCGAATCATGGGGCCTGCCGCTGTCGCCGTCATCCGGCTCATAATGGCGAGATTCGCCAAAATTCCAAGCGGAGAGAGCGCATTGCGCTTCGCGAATCCGAATGTTACAAAGCTCGGCGGCGTCACGCGGACTCGGGGTTCAATTGCTCATCGTTTATGGTCGGAAAAATTCTCCTGCCTGAAATTCGGGACTTGATTGCGGAGCGCAATTTCGGGGCGCTCCGGGAATTATTTCGCGAAATGCCGCCGGCCGACGTGGCCGAGGTGATCCTCGACCTGCCCGAAGACGAGCAGGTCATCATTTTCCGACTCCTGCCAACGCCGCTGGCCGCCGACGTATTCGAGTATCTGGATGCCGACGCGCAACAGCAGCTGCTCCGCGCCATGGCGCACGAACAGGTAGTCGCAATCCTGAACGAAATGACGCCGGACGACCGCACGGCGCTTCTCGAGGAAATGCCGAGCGCCGCCGCGCGTCAGCTCATCAAGCAGCTCACGCCGGAAGAACGTCGCATCGCCCAGGCGCTCCTCGGTTATCCCGAAGGCAGCATCGGACGTTTGATGACGCCGGACTTTGTTGCCGTGCACGACGATTGGACGGTCAAGGAAGTGCTCGATCACGTCCGCGAATTCGGCCGGGATAGCGAGACGCTAAACGTGATCTACGTCGTCGACGAGCGCGGCAAGCTGATCGACGACCTGCGAATGCGGGAGTTTCTCCTCCGGCCTTTCGAAGCGAAAGTCAGCGACTTTCGCGACCGCACTTTTGTGGCGCTGAAAGTGAACGACACGCAGGAAGAAGCGCTCAACGCCTTCCGAAAATACGATCGCGTCGCGCTGCCGGTCGTGGATTCCAACGAAGTACTCGTCGGGATTGTGACGAGCGACGACATGCTCGACGTCGCCGAAGAAGAAGCGACCGAAGACATCCAGAAACTCGGCGGTATGGAAGCGTTGGACGAGCCATACACGACGATTTCTCTCGCACGGATGGTGAAGAAGCGCGCCACCTGGCTCATCATTCTTTTCCTCGGTGAAATGCTCACTGCGACCGCGATGCAGGGCTACAACGGCGAGATCGAGAAAGCGGCGATCCTCGCCATGTTCCTGCCGTTGATAATTTCCAGCGGCGGCAATTCCGGTTCGCAAGCAACCACGCTCGTCATCCGCGCGATGGCCCTGGGCGAATTGCGCTTGCGCGATTGGTTCCGGGTCGTGCGAAAGGAACTTCTCTCGGGTTTATCGCTCGGCCTGATTCTCGGAACGATCGGCTTTTTCCGGATCTCGCTCTGGCAATACCTGCACATTTTCGACTACGGGAAATATCATTGGTTGGTCGCCTTCACCGTCGGGGTGGCGCTCGTCGGCGTGGTCTTATGGGGGACGATTAGCGGCGCGATGCTTCCGTTTCTCCTTCGCCGCTGCCGGCTCGACCCGGCGACGTCATCGGCGCCGTTCGTGGCCACGCTGGTCGATGTGACGGGGTTGATAATTTATTTCAACGTGGCCCTGTTCATTCTTCGCGGCACGCTGTTATAACCAGACGGTTTTATGTTCTCGATCCGCCAATTCTTCGGTCACGACGAAAAATTTTTCGATCTGCTCGAAGCCAGTGCGCAGCAGGCGGATAACAGCGTCCATCATCTCGTCGCGCTCCTCGGAAAGCTCGAGAATCACGAAGGGCCGCCCAGCCTGGACGAATTCGTGACGAGCCGGCGTGAGGACAAACGGATCACACAGGAATTGACCGAGCAGCTTTGCAAAACCTTCATCACGCCGCTGGAGCGCGAAGACATTCAGGCGCTGGCCGCCGCGCTCTACAAAATTCCAAAGACCGTCGAGAAGATCGGCGAACGGATTCAAATTTTTCCGGCGGATCTGCACGGGCGCAGTTTCAAGAAGCACCTCGAATTACTCGACCAAGCGGCCGAAGCGGTGGTGGCGATGGTAAAGGAATTGCGCAAAGGCACGAACATCGCCCGCGCCCGTGAGATGAACGCCCGCTTGCAGGCGATCGAAGGCGACGCGGACAAACTCGAGCTGGAATTGCTCCACGATCTTTACCACGGGGATTACGACACGAAGCAGATTATTTTCCTGCGCGATCTCTACGAGCTTTTGGAAAAAGTCATCGATCGCTGCCGCGACGCCGGCAACGTCATTCTCCAGGTCGTCCTGAAGCATTCCTGATTCGCAACCAACGCCGGTCCCATGATCCTGTTCATCATCGTGGTGTTCGCGGCCCTCGCGTTCGAATACATCAACGGCTTTCACGACGCGGCGAATGCGATCGCGACCGTCGTTTCCACGAAAGTGCTCACGCCGCGGCAAGCGATCGCGATGGCGGCATTCTTCAATCTCACCGGCGCACTCATGGGCACCGCCGTCGCGTCCACGATTGGCAAAGGCATTGTCGACACGAAAGTGGTCGACATGAAAACGGTGCTCTGCGCGTTGCTCGGCGCAATCGTTTGGAACCTGCTGACGTGGTGGCTCGGATTGCCTTCCAGCTCCAGCCACGCGCTCATCGGCGGCTTGTGTGGCGCCGCGCTCGCCACCGCTCACGGCGACTGGTCGGTCTTGAAATGGAGCACCGGTCTCACGCCAAAAGTTATCATCCCGATGTTTACTTCGCCCGTGATCGGTTTTCTTCTCGGCGCGTTTTTGATGGGATTGCTTTTTCTTGTGCTGCGTTCGTTTACGCCGCATTTCGTCCATTCCGTCTTCGGCAAACTGCAATTAGTCAGCGCCGCCTGGATGGCGCACAGCCACGGCACCAATGATGCCCAGAAAACGATGGGCGTCATCGCGTTGGCGCTTTTCACGGGAACAAAGGCGGGACTATTCAACGATCTCTCTCCGTGGTTCGGCTTTCTCCACACGCCGGAATTCGTCGTTCACAGCTGGGTGGTGGTCCTATGCGCCGCGACGATGGCGGCGGGTACGGCCGCTGGCGGCTGGCGGATCATTCGCACCCTTGGCCACAAAATGGTGAAGCTCCAGCCCGTTCACGGATTTGCCGCCGAGACCAGCGCGGCCGTCATCATTCAAGTCGCGAGCAATTACGGAATTCCCCTCTCGACCACGCACGTCATCTCCACTTCCATCATGGGCGTCGGCGCGATGAAACGTTTCAGCGGCGTGAAATGGAGCGTCGTCGAACGGATCGTTTGGGCCTGGATCTTCACCCTGCCGGCCACGGCGCTGATCGGCTACGTCCTTGAGCGATTGTTTCGCTAACTGGCATCTGTGAAAGCGCGCCAACTCTTTTTCTGCGCGGGCGCGATTCTCTTTGTCCCGGCTGGACTCTATGGCGCGGATTCCGTGCCGGCCGCCAGAGCGACGAACGAATTGGGACTCGATCTCTTCCGCCAGGTCGTCACCAGCGACAGCAATACCTGTCTTTCTCCCTATTCAATCGAAAGTGCGCTGGCTATGACGTTCGCGGGCGCGGATGGCCAGACCCGCGACGAGATGGCGAACGTGCTGCACGTCGCGAAAGACGATTCCGTTCACAACTCGTTCGCGGCGCTACGCGAGCAGTTGCATGAGGTCGCGGAGAAAAGCGTCAAGCGTATTGCTGACTCTAAGAAATTCGGCGGCCCACAGGAGCCAATCACACTCGCGGTCGCCAACCGGCTCTTCGCCCAGAAAAGCTACGGTTTTCGCGAGAACTTTCTGGCCCTGGTGAAGGAGCGCTACGGTGCGGCGCTCGAGCCGATGGATTATGCCAAAGACGCTAGCGGCGCGACAGAGCGGATTAATTCGTGGGTGCAGGAGCAAACGCGCAATCGCATTCGCGATCTCATTCCGCGCGGCGCTCTGAACGCGGGCACGCGTCTCGTCCTCGTCAACGCGATCTATCTCAAGGCGCCGTGGGCCACGCCGTTTCTAAAAGGCCTGACCGAGCCGCGCCCGTTTCATGTTCGCGGCGGCGAGCCGGTAAATGTGCCGACAATGTTCGATTACGAACGTTCCTGCGGTTATGCGAAGCGCGAGGGCTACACCGCCGTCACCATTCCGTATCTTGATTCGGAGTTGCAACTGCTCATTCTGCTCCCCGACGATGTGAACGGCCTCGGCGCCCTCGGGAAAAAGATCACGCCCGAGATCTTCGACGATGCGATCAAGTTCGAGCGCCGCGGTGTCACGATCTATTTGCCGAAATTTGAGTTCGAGCCGCCAACTATGCGACTCGGTGACGCGCTCGAAGCGCTCGGCATGAGAACCGCCTTCGATCATCCGCACGGCAGCGCGAATTTCGACCGGCTCGCGCCGCGCACCCCGAACGATTACCTCTTCATTTCAGCCGTCTTTCACAAAACGTTCATCGCGCTGGATGAAGAAGGAACCGAAGCGGCCGCCGCGACCGCCGTCGCCATGGAAGTCGGCGCAGCCCGAGGACAAACGAAACCTAAGCCGACCGAAGTGAAAATCGATCGTCCGTTCTTTTACGCCATTCAACATGTCTCAAGCGGCGCGTGCTTGTTTATGGGGCGAGTCACAGATCCACGCTGAGCATGCGCCGGAATCTGATAGCCTTCCGCGTCAGCCTTGGATTGTTTATCGCCGGACTGATCATCAGCGGAGTCACGGCGTTTCCGTTGCTCCGCGAACTTTCGCTCCTTTCTCGGTGGCTCGGCATCAACGATCCGGCGGCTTACGAAACGCTGCCCGGCGTTCGCGGGTGGATCGCGTTCGTGTTTTTTGGCCTGCAGAAAACCTACGCTGCCTTTCCGTTCGTTGGGTACGGAACGGACTGGTTGGCTTTCGGCCATTTGATTATCGCATTGTTCTTCATCGGCCCCTGGCGTGATCCGGTCGGCAACGCCTGGGTGCTGCGCGTCGGTGTGGTCGCGTGCGCGGCCTTTATTCCTCTCGCTTTGATTTGCGGAAACATCCGTGACATTCCATTCGAGTGGCGGCTCATTGATTGTTCCTTCGGAGTGCTCGGCGCAATCCCACTCTTCTACTGCCTGCATCTTACCAAGAAACTTTCGCGCGGGACGTGAAGCGAAGACCATCGCGAAAGTTGCGGCTCGCGATCTGGGCCGTCTTGTATGTCGCGGTGATCGCGCGTGTGCCACTTCCCGACCGGCTGATTCTTTTTCCGACGACGAATCGCATTGATGCCGGGAGCGCGACGCGAAAGACGATCGCTTTTCAAAATGGTGAGCTGGAGGCCTGGACCGCGCGTTCTGCGCTCGCTCATCAGCGCGGTGGGCCGGAAGTTTTCGTTCTCCGTTTTTACGGCAACGCTGATCGCGCAGATCGCTGGGTTGCGGCCGAAGCTGAAATGTGGAACGAGCGCGCGGTTGAAGTTTGGGGAATGAATTATCCAGGGTTCGGCGGAAGCACCGGACCGGCTCGTTTGGCAGATTTAGGGCCGGCGGCGCTGACCGCGTTTGATGAATTGCAAAAGGCAGCGGGCGATCGGCGGGTCATCGTTTTCGGCGTCAGCCTCGGAACGACGACGGCACTTCACATTGCCGCGCACCGAAAAATCGCGGGCTTGATTCTGCATAATCCGCCACCGATTCGTCAGATCATTCTCCGGCAATTCGGCTGGTGGAACTTGTGGCTCTTCGCCGGCCCGATGGCCCTAAAAATTCCAGGCGATCTCGACAGCATCGCACACGCGCGCGCCAGTCATGTGCCTGCCATTTTTCTTCTCGCCGCCGATGACGAAATCGTCGCGCCGCGATTTCAGCGGTTGGTTGTCGATGCTTACGCGGGGGAAAAGCGGATCATCTCGCTCGCGGGCGCCGGTCACAACGACCCGATCGAAGGCGCCGGCCTTGCCGATTTCCACCGCGCTCTCGACTGGTTGTTACCGCGACGCAGCGACTAATTCTAACCTTTCAGATATTTTTCGAACCAACTGACAATGCGCACCGTCGATCGGATGCGGTTCGGCGTTTTGCGCCAGCCATGGCCTTCGTCGGGAAACAGGACGTACTCGACCGGAATATTTCGCCGCTTCAGGTTTTCGACGACCTGTTCCGCTTCGATGACGGGGACGTTCGTGTCGTTGGCGCCATGAAGGACAATGGTCGGCGTGCGCACGCGGTCGACGCGATGAATCGGCGATAATTTCTTGAGCAGGTCGGCCTGCGTGTCCGGGTCGCCGTATTCGATCTTTGAGATCGCCGCCATCCACGGCTGGGTGTTCTTGAAAAACGTTTCGAAATTAACAACGCCGAAAAGATCGGCGCCGGCCGCGAAGAGATCTGGATACTCCGTCAACCCCGCCATCACCATGTAGCCGCCGTAGGAACCGCCCATGATCCCGATGCGACGCGGGTCGGCGATCTTCGCGCCCACGACGTAATCGACCGTGGCCTTGATGTCGCGCACGGCGTTCTCGCGGAGGGCGCCATTGTCGAGATTGACGAAACGCTTTCCAAACCCGGAAGAGCCGCGCACGTTCGGCGCGAAGACCGCAATGCCTCGCGCGGCGAGTGCCTGGTAGGTCGGACTAAAATTCGGACGCTCCTGGCCTTCTGGTCCGCCGTGGAAACTCAGAACCACCGGGCCAGGTCCCGTCGCGCCTTTGGGCCGGTACAACCAGCCGCTCAAATCGAGGTCGTCGTGCGCTTTGTATCGGAGCAGTTCCGGCCGCACCATCGCCGCGAGGTCGATGCCAGCGTGCGGGCTTTCGGTCAGTTGCGCGAAACCTTTCGACTTTAAATCGAGAACATGAATGTCACGCGGTGCGGAAGCGCCCGAGGCGACCAGCGCAAGACGCCAACCATCCTTCGAAAATTCCATCTCTCCAGCGATCTCCGCCGGGAGAGGCGGTCCGGCCGCGACCTTGCTCGCCTTTGTGTCGTAAAAAGCCAGCTCGCTTTTCCCGGCGACGTTCCACAACAGCGCAAGCTTGGTTCCCTGTTCGTCGATCGTTGACGCGGCGGCCTCGGCATCGTCGCGGGCCGCGATTATTTCGATGTCGCCTGGCTTGCCATCCGCACTCACCCGGACGCGGGCGAACGCCGTGAGGTCGCGCCCCTTGTTCGAAGTGAAATAAATCGTGCGACCATCGGGCGCGAACCGCGCGCTCCCGAACGAGCCCGGCGGTTCGTGCGGGGTCAACAGCACTTCCTTGCCGGTGCCGATCTCAACCAGGTAGAGGTTGTTGTCGCCGCGGTTGATCAGCCGGTTGACGATCGCGAATCGATTGTCGCGGCTAATGTCCTGGACACCGCCGATGCCCTTGTTTTCGGCGACCATCTGCATCTTGCCGCTGGCGAGATCAACGAAGTAACTGTCGGTCGTGGCCGGGTCGCGGCGGTTCGAGGAAATGGCGACCGTTTTTCCGTCGCTGCTCCAGCGGTCGAAGAAATTGTTCTCTTTGCCGCCCTCCGTGAGCAAACGCAGTCCGCCGCCGTCCGATTTCAACACGTACACCTGCGTGTTCAAACCGCCGCCCGGCGCGACCGCAATGGCGAGAAGATCAGTGGCCGGCGACCAGGTTACTGAATCGACGGCATCGTCGAGCGCGGTGACCTGTTGAGGAAAGCCGCCCGTCGCCGGAATTACATAAACCTGCGGCACGCCGCTCATGTTCGAGACGAAAGCGATTCTCTTCCCATCGGGAGAAAACGATGGGGACCAGCAGGCGCCGACCTTCGCCATCAAAGCGACGTTGCGTTCGAGTTCGTTAGGCGGCGGCGTTTCCGCCTGCGTTTCAGGAAGGAGCAGGACACTGGAAATGGCGATTAGGGCGAGATGGTTCTTCATGGAGTTTGCTGATTTGGAAAACGAGATGCTGCCTACTTGGCGAGTTCCGCAATTACCTTCTCCATCCCGCTGACCACCAGCGCAAACCGATCGTAGTCGAGCTTGTCCGGTGTGTCCGTGCTGGAATGATAATGCGAGTAACGAAACGGCGCCGTGTCGGTGACCATGACGGCTGGATAACCGCACTGCCAGAACGCCCAGTGATCCGACCAGTCGATGCCGGGAATGATGGCAGGCAGCGCCGCTCCTTCGCAGGGAAGTTTCCGCTCATTCTTGAACGCCGCGACCGCCGAGCGCAACAGCGCGCGTGAGCGGGTGTTTCCCACGAACCCGATGAAGTTTCCTTTGCTCGGATAAAAAAAGCCCAGCCCGGCTGCCGGATATTTCTGCGAGCCGGGCTGATCGGAAAAATATCCGATCGTCTCGAGACTGATCATCGCTGTTATCCGATCGCCACGCGCTTTGCATCGCTTCGCGTAAACGAAACTTCCCATTTCCTCCGTCTGGAAATAGGGCGGCTCTTCATTCACGAACGCCACGAAACGCAATGTCTGGCCATATGCCTTTCCCGCGAAACGACGGGCGAGCGCAAGCAGTCCCGCCACGCCACTCGCGTTATCGTTCGCCCCCGGCGAATCCGACACGGAATCGTAATGCGCGCCCACGACCAGGATTTCCGGGCGCGCCCCGCGAATCTCGACCTCGATGTTGCGACAAGTCCGACCACGCAGCTCGTAACTCTCCCGTCGGGGCGTCAATCCCACGCGCATCAGCGACGCTTCAATAAATTCAGCCGCCGCCATGAGCTGTGGATAACGGTTGAGGTTCCGCTCACCAATGTCTTCCGCGAGCGCCTTCACATCCGCGACGAGCTCACTTCGCAGCGCCTTTTCCGCGTCGTTCAGAGCAGGTGCGAGAGAAATATCGTGTCCCGGCATTCTGATTCCGAAAATCCAAACGATGAACAGAATGACGCTCACAGCGAGCGCAATTCGACAGACGATCGTGACGACGCGTCGGAAAGCGGACTACGCGGTCATTTCGGATGGTCTTTCGGCGCGCATTTTGGCAACCTGCTAGCTGGCGAGGTGATTCGGTCGATGGACGAAAATCTCAGGGCAGGCGAAGGTTAATAGTCAGGAGATTGATGGGAGCCATGGCAACGTTTTGAGGAGAAATCATCCTTGACTGCCACTGCAAATTGCAGTATAAATGCAGTATGGCAACTACCCGATACACGTTAGATTTAGATCAAGGCTTAGACAAAACGCTTACCGACTTGGCGGAAAGCAAAAGCACCAGCAAAGCCGAAATTATTAAGAGGGCTCTCGCGACCTACAAATACATTTCCGGTGAAACATCGTCTCAGTCTGGCAAAAAGGTCTCGATCACAGACGGCACCGATACAGTATTGAAGGACATCGTGATTCCCTAGACGCTGGATGGCAAAGCAACAAATCTCCCCGGAAACTGTCCTTGCAGAGGGCGGCGCCTCGGTAGCAGGCATCACACTTAAGCCAACCTTTGTTCAGCGCGCTGGGTTATGGCTGGCGGCAGGCGTCGGAGCGATCATCGCCGTGGTTACCGTGTTCGTTCTGGTCTTTGTTTATTGCCATTATCCGTCGATGCCATCCAGCCAAACGCTTTCTGCTTCAGCGCCGGACGCGAAGACTATCGAGCAGTACAAGGAATTAACTCAGGTAGCGATTAAGAGTGGACAAGATTTGTTTCAAACGATCGTCACTCAGGCTCTCCTCCCAGTGCTTACAGCAATCCTCGGCTATATTTTTGGCAAGGGCGAACGGGCGGGTTGATTTCAAGGCGCG
>DATILK010000080.1:0-2125 GCA_035476555.1 Chthoniobacterales bacterium
CGCTCCGTTGACCTGCGTTACGCCGTAAGTTACCATCCAACCATGTCGCTTCTTCGCGGCCTTTTCTGGCTCGTTCTCTTTGTCTTCTTCACGTTTTGTTTCGTGGTGCTCTTCGAGTACGGCACCCACGATTTCGCGGGCGGATTCAAGCAGGAATTCGAGCGCGTGAAGACCTTCGCGAAAGAAGCCACTTCCAAGCCTTCGCCGAAGCCGAAGAGGTAGTTACTCGACGAATTCTATCGTCGGTGTGTTATCGATGTAACCGGCGTCCGCGGCTCGATTCAAAAATTTGCGGATGGCTTGTCGTCCACTCTCGCCGTAATCGCGCGTGTAATCGTTCACGTACATGCCGATGAACTTCCCGGCGAGATTCGTATCCATGTCGCGGGCGTAAGGCATCGAATGCCGTACCGCTTCTTCGCGATGGGCCAAACCGTAATCGATGCTCTCGCGCATGATCGCGAGCAGATCGCGTTGCACGTCTGGCGGAATGTCTTTGCGCAAAACGTTTCCGCCTAACGGCAAGGGCAAGCCCGTCTCGCGCTTCCACCATTCACCGAGATCGACCAGCTTCGTGAACCCGGCCTTGGCATAGGTGAGCTGACCTTCGTGGATAATCAACCCGGCATCGGCCTTGCCATTTTTCACAGCATCGAAGATTTGGTCGAACGGAACCACGACGTGATCGAAATCGCCGAGGTAAAGTCGCAACGCGAGATAGGCGCTCGTCATCGTGCCGGGCACAGCAATCTTGCAGCTGCGGAGGTCTTCTATCTTGCGCTCGTTAGGCGCAACGACCATCGGGCCGTATCCGTCCCCCATGCTCGCGCCACAGGGGAGCAGCGCGTAACGATCGCTCACGTAGGCGAAGGCGTGAATCGAGATCGCCGAGATGTGCAGCTCGCCGCGCGTCGCGCGTTCGTTCAGAGTCTGGATGTCTTCGAGTCGATGTTCGAAGCGGTACCCGCGCAGATCGATCTTGTTTTCTGCCATTGCATAAAACATGAACGCGTCGTCGGGATCCGGCGAATGGCCCAGAGTGAAGATTTCGTCCGGCATTCGCGCACGTTAGCACTGCGGCTCGACGGAGTCTCGCACACCAATGCTGTTTGCGTCCGCGAAGCTGAACCGATAACCTGCAACGCATGGCGAAGTCGGCTCTCGGTAAGGGTCTTAGCGCGCTGATTAGCGCGCGGCCACCGGCTATTCGACTCGAGGCTGAGCCCGGGGAAAGAATTCAGCGCGTCGATCTGGCGGCAATCGTGCCGAGTCCGCTGCAGCCCCGGAAAGATTTCGCGCGCGAAGCGCTGGCCGAGCTGGTGGAATCGATCCGGCAACACGGAATCATTCAGCCGCTCGTGGTGCGGAATGTTGCCGGAAAACATGAATTGATTGCGGGCGAACGCCGGTGGCGCGCGGCGCAGGAGGCGGGGCTGGCGCAGGTGCCGATCATCGTTCGCACCGCAACCGATCTCGAAGTTCTGGAATTGTCGCTGATCGAGAACCTGCAACGAGCGGACCTCAATCCGATCGAGGAAGCACAGGCGTATGCGCGCCTCTCGAACGAATTTGGAATGCGGCAGGAAGACATCGCGCAAAAAGTCGGCCGGAGCCGCGCCGCGGTGGCGAATTCGATGCGGCTCCTCGATTTGCATGAGCAAGTCCAGGCCTGGCTCATCCAGGGTTTACTTTCCGTCGGTCACGCGAAGGCGCTTCTGGCGTTGAAAGAGCCCGACGAACAACGTGCCGTCGCGGAAACGATTCTGCGCCGGAGCGCAACGGTGCGGGCGACGGAGCGGCTCGTCGCGCGCCAACTCGGCGGCACCCGCCCGCGACGACGACGCCAGCCCGTCGCGACGTCCGCAGCGATTGACGATTTGCAAAATCGGTTGCAGGAACATCTCGGCACGCGCGTGCTAATTCATCACGGCGAAAAACGCGGCCGGATCGAGATTGAATACTATGGCAACGACGATCTTCAACGCGTCCTCGGCGTCCTCGGTTTGCAAGACCAGTAAAGGCGATTCGCGCTTTCGGCGCGCGGCACCAGTCATTCTCGCGCTCGTATTTCTGGCCGGTTGCGGTCCCGCGAGCACGAAAGAGAACGCCCAGAAAAAAATCTGGG
>DATILK010000081.1:0-5889 GCA_035476555.1 Chthoniobacterales bacterium
CCGGCGTCGGCACGATTCGGATCCTGGAAGCGATTCGTGAGACCGGGATCCGGTCAAAATTTTATCAGGCCTCGAGCAGCGAGATGTTCGGCAAGGTGCAGCAGGTGCCGCAGATCGAGACGACGCCGTTCTGGCCGCGAAGTCCGTACGGCGTGGCCAAGGTCTTCGCGTATTGGGCGACGGTGAACTATCGCGAAAGTTACGGACTCGCCGCGAGCAACGGCATTTTGTTTAACCACGAAAGTCCGCGGCGCGGCGAGACATTCGTCACGCGCAAGATCACCCGAGCAGTGGCGGCGATCAAGCTGGGTCTGCAAAAGGAATTGTTCCTGGGCAATCTCGACGCGAAACGCGACTGGGGTTACGCGCCGGAGTACGTCGAAGGCATGTGGCGGATGGTGCAGGAAGCGGCCGGCGACGATTTCGTGCTGGCGACGAACGAAACGCACACCGTGCGAGAGTTTGTCGAGGCTGCGTTCGGTCGGGTCGATCTCGACTGGAGGGAATTCGTGAAACACGACGATCGCTACGAGCGGCCGGCGGAAGTTGACATGCTCATTGGCGATGCTTCGAAGGCAAAGCGGGTGCTGGATTGGGAACCGAAAGTTCGGTTCCAGGAACTCGTCCAGATCATGGTCGATGCCGACTTACAGTTGCTCTCGCGCACGTCCGCGCGCGAACAGCTGGGTAAGCTGCCGTGATCGAGTTGTAGCGACGGCGCTACAATTTATTGGGACGACACAGCGCTCGTCGCTCCAGGGCCGGGCGCCATCGGCACCGCGGCGGAGAGTGGCGCATCGAGGATGGTGACTTTCGCGCCGTAACCGACAATGTCGTAAAGCTGCATCACATCGCGCGAACGCATTCGGATGCAGCCATAACTGGCGCGTTTGCCGATGTTCCGTTCTTCGGCGGTGCCATGAATGTAAATGTAGCGGCCGTAGGCGTTGGCGTTTTGCGCTTCGAGACCGCGCAGCCAAAGAATGCGACTCACGATCGGATCGCGGCCCGGCGCATCGGGAACCAAAATTTCGCCGGTCGGTCTGCGATTCTTGAAAACCGTCCCGAGGGTGGCGCCGTCGCCGATCTTCTTCGCAATCTCCAGTTCGCCCAGTGGCGTGCCGCGACTTCCGGGCGCGTCGCCGATCGCGAACTTCGATGTCGACACCGGATACGTCGCGATGAGCGCGCCATTGTCGAGCAGGGCCAGGCGTTGTTCCGGAATGCTCACGACGATGCGATGGCGCGTGTCGGGTGCGACACAGGACGAAACGAGGAGCGCGACCGCCGCAATGAAAAGAAGTCTCCGCGTCATCGCTTGAATCGAAAAAACTTTTCGGCCGTCTCGGTCGTCGCCTCGGCAATTTCGTTCAGCGTGATGCCGCGCGCCGCGGCGATCGTTTCCGCGACGATGCGAGTGTGGGCCGGCTCGCAGCGTTTGCCGCGAAATGGAACCGGCGCCAGGTAGGGGCAATCGGTTTCCACCATGAATTTCCAGAGCGGAACCTGCGTCGCGACTTCGCGAACATTCGCGCCGTTCTTGAAAGTCACGATGCCGGTGAAAGAAACCAGGTGATCGAGCGCGAGAACCTCGTTGGCCTGTTCGAGCGATCCGCCGAAACAATGGAAAACGCCGCGCACTTTGCCGGCGTAAGGCTGCAGGATATCGAGCGTATCCTGCCACGCGTCCCGTTGATGAATCACCACGTTCAGTCCCAGTTCGACCGCGAGGTCGAGCTGCTGTTCAAACAGACTCGCCTGCTTCGATTTGTAAGCGCCGTCGTGAATTTCTGCTTCGAGCTGTTGTTCCGTCGACGTCTGGAGCGCTTTTACCAACAGTTGAGTGTCCTTGCGTTCCTTCGCCAATTCGAGGCTCGGCAACGAATGATAATCGAGGCCCGTTTCTCCGAGAGCGACGACGCGCGGATTGGCCGCTAATTCCCGCAGTGGCGTGATGACGTCTTCTCCTGATTCCTCGACGTAAGTCGGGTGCACGCCGATGACCGCGTAAACATTCGGATATTTTTCGGCCAACGCGACCGCACGCCGGCTGCTCTCAATGGACGTGCCGATCGTTATGATGCGCGTCACGCCCGCTTCGGTCGCGCGTCGGAGAACGTCATCGAAGTCCGGCGCGAAATCCGGGTAGTCAAGATGCGCGTGGGTTTCTATCAGCATTGCAGATTGAAGATTGCAGATTTCAGATTGGCTGCCGGTTCAATCTGCAATCGGCAATCTGAATTCTGCAATCGCTCGCTACCATTCCACCACCGTGCTGGCCCACGTGAGCCCGCCACCGAACACGACCATCAAAACGTAATCGCCGCGTTTGATTCGGCCGCTGCGATTCGCTTCATCCAGCGCCATGGCGACAGCGGCCGCCGATGTGTTCCCGTACTTGTCGAGATTCACATAAAAGCGATCGAGCGGGATCTTGAGCCGATCGGCGATCGCTTCGATGATGCGAAGATTCGCCTGGTGCGGGATCACGCAGGCGATGTCGTCTGTCGTTAGGCCGGCGGCTTCGAGCGCTTTTTTTGACGCGCTCAACATCGAGATGACAGCCTGTTTGTAGACGTCCTTCCCCGTCATGTGGATCGTGTTCAAATTCATGTGGGCGTTTTCGGCCGTGATCGGGCAACGCGAGCCGCCGCCGGGCATGAAGAGAATGTCGGTGAAATCGCCGTCGCTTCCGATGTGGGTACTGATCACCCCGTGCGCGCGACCGCGATGCTGGAGAACCGCCGCGCCCGCGCCGTCTCCGAAAAGCACACAGGTATTGCGATCGGTCCAGTTCGTTATCGAGCTCAGTTTTTCCGCGCCAATAACGAGCACCGTCTCGTGCGTGTGCGAGGTGATGAATTGTTGCCCGATCTCAATTCCAAAGAGGAACCCGGCGCAGGCTGCCGCAATATCGAGGCAGGCGGCGTTCGTGGCGCCGATCTTCTTTTGCACGAAACAGGCCGTCGCCGGAAATAACATGTCGGGCGTAGCGGTCGCAACGAGGATCAGGTCGACGTCTTTCGGTGATACTTCCGCTTGCTCGAGCGCCTTCAAAGCAGCTTTCGCCGCCATATCGCTGGTCTGCTCGTCTTTCGCTGCGATGCGTCGTTCTTTGATGCCGGTGCGCGTCGTGATCCACTCGTCGCTCGTGTCGACCATGCGCGTGAGGTCCGCGTTGGTGAGCCGTTTTTCTGGCGTGTAACTGCCAGTGCCAACGATCGAGACCGTCCGGTTTGATTTACCGGAGCGCGGGCTCGAGCGAGGTTGTTTTTTCATGGTGGCGCCGAACTTCCTCGACGATATGCGGGTTCACCTGGTGTTCAATCGATTCGGCCGCTGCCCGTAGCGCGTTCTTGATCGCTTTCGGCGTGCTCGCCCCGTGCGCGATGATGCAAATTCCATTCACTCCGAGCAGCGGCATCCCGCCGTATTCCTCGTAGTTCACCTTTTTCTTGATCGTCTGAAACGCGTTCCGCGCCAGATACGCGCCCGCCATTCGCGTTTTGGTTTTCATCAGCTCGTGCTTGAGCCATTTGAAAATCGCATCGCCGATCGACTCGCACGTTTTCAAAATCACGTTGCCGACAAATCCGTCGCAGACGACGACCTCGACCGGATCGGCAAACAGATCGTGGCCTTCGATGTTGCCGCGGAAATTCAGATCGCTTTGCTTGAGCAGCTTGAAAACTTCCTTCGTGAGATCGCTGCCCTTCGAATCTTCGTCGCCGATCGACATCAAACCGACCGACGGTCTTTTGTAACCGAGGACATGGCGCGAATAGACCGAGCCCATGATAGCGTAGTCCAGCATGTGTTCCGGCCGCGGATCGCTGTTCGCCCCGGCATCGATTAAAACAAAAACATTCGTCTCCGATGGAATGACCGCCGCGATGCCGGGCCGATCGACGCCGGGAAGAGTGCGCAGTTTAATCTGGGTTGCCGCCACCGCCGCGCCGGTGTGACCAGCGCTCACGATCGCCGCCGCGTCGCCTTTTTTCACCAGATCGACGGCGCGACTAACGGACGAATCTTTTTTTCGCCGGACCGCGTCCACCGCGCGATCCGCCATGTCGACGACCTGGGTGGCGTGAACAATCTCGATGCGGCGATCGTTGCACTTGTGGTATTTCAACTCGGCCTCGATCTGCGGCGTGTCGCCGACGAGAAATAGTTTTCCGATGTAGGAATATTCTTTCAGGGCCGCGACCGCGCCACCGACGATGTTAGGCGGGCCGAAGTCGCCACCCATGGCATCCAGAGCGATCTTCATCGGAGCCGGGATTTTGCGGCGATCAGGCCGCGAATGCAAAACGAAAAAATCAGGCGCCGACGCTCAGGACCTGCCGGCCCTTGTAATAGCCGCACGAAGCACAGGCGGTGTGCGACTGAACCGTGCTTCCGCATTGCGGGCACTTGTTCAAGACCGGCGCCTGCCAGCGATGCGACGCTTTGCGCGTGCGCAGTCGCATTTTCGAAGTTTTACGCTTGGGAACTCCCATAAGAAGGGGAGTAGGAAAGCACGGCTTTCCGAAAAGACAAGGCGCTCGCTACAACTTCAGTTTATCCAGCGCGCTCCAATCGGGTTTGCGTTTTCCATCGGTTTCGACGGGGGAAGACGTGGCCGCGGCGGCGGGACATTTCCTTCCGCCCTCGCGATCGCAATGCGGATGCGCGGGAAGATTCAGCAAAATATCTTCGCGCACGTACGGTGCGAGATCGATCACTTCCGGCCCGGTCAGTTCATGGTGAATCGAAAATGCCGGCACCTCGATATCGAACTGGAACGGTTCGAGACACCGCACACATTTTAGTTCGACCGGCTGCGCGAGATGGCCTGTAACCCAAAGCGAACCTTCCGAGACGCCGAGATCGAGCGCATATCGTAACGGCCCGGTGCAGACGACGCCTTCCGCCTGCAACTCTGGGACCGGACAATCTTCCTCGCCTTCGAGATGAAGGCCGTCGGCTGGGATTTGGCGGAGATGGACTTTCATTCTGCCAGTTTGGTTTTAAGCGCCTTCGCCACTCGCGCCGGAACGAATTCCGTCACGTCACCGCCGAGCCGCGCAATCTCTTTCACGATCCGCGAGCTGAGATAGGTGTATTCCTCCTTCGGCATCAGGAAAATCGTTTCCACCGTGGCTTCCAGTTTCCGGTTCATCAGCGCCATCTGGAATTCAAATTCGAAATCCGAAATGGCGCGCAGACCGCGGATGACGGCCGTCGCTTTTCGTTCGATCGCAAAATCGACCAGCAAACCGTCGAGCGGCGCTATCTCGACGTTCGTGATTTTTCCCAGCGCGCCCTTGAGCAGGTCGAGGCGTTCGCTCAGCGAAAAAAGCGGATGCTTCTGGTCGTTATGGGCGACAGCCACGATGACTTCATCGAAAAGTTTCCGGGCCCGCTCGATGACGTCGAGGTGGCCGTTGGTGACCGGATCGAAGCTGCCGGGATAAATGGCGCGGCGAATCATTTGGCGGAACGTTCAACGTCCAACCCGCCTGCGCAAGCTACGGCGCGGCAGGCGCCGAACGTCCAACGTCGAATTGCGGAAGTTTTTCGCCGCCGAGTTGCCGAGCAGGGCTAACGCTCCCACAATACCTCGCCGAATGAGCGAGCCGCCTTACCGGACAGTTGCTGTTGCCAGCACATTCTCGCCGCGTTTCCGCCAGGTGCTGGCGGAAGCCAAGCGCGTGCGCGACCGGCTTTGCCGGCAATTGCACCTGATCTACGTCGGCGCGCGGGACGATGAGACTGCGAAGAAATTCGCGGCTGCACTCGGCGAGCTCGCGTTACCGGCCGACTCCGCGATTCATTATCACCACGGCGAAGATCCGGCGATGGCGATCGTCGACGCGGCGAAGGCTCACGGGATCGACTTGCTCG
>DATILK010000082.1:0-2404 GCA_035476555.1 Chthoniobacterales bacterium
AGCGATCCATCCGGCAAATAATTTCGATCGGCGAAAACTTCGGACGCCGTCACCAGTCCAAGCTCGGTGGCCGCAAAATCAAGCTGGCTGCCGGCCGGCGCGAAAAGAATCAATTGTGGATCGAGCGCGAAGACTGCGTTCGCGATCACATCCGCGAGCGCGCGATCGCGGGCCGCCATGTTGTAAAGAGCGCCGTGCGCTTTCACGTGATTCATCCGGCCGTCCGCGGCACGTGCGAGTCCATGAAACGCGCCGATCTGGTAAGCGACCGCGGAATAAACGTCGGCCGGCGGCAGGTTCATTTCGGTGCGCCCGAAATTCTCGCGATCGGGGAAGCTCGGATGCGCGCCTAACGAGACGTTACGTTCGCGCGCCGCGCGAATGGTGGCGAAAATCGACGCTGCGTCGCCCGCGTGAAAACCGCAGGCGATATTCACCGAGCTGACGAGGTCGAGGATTTCGTTGTCGTGGCCCGCGCCTTCGCCCAGATCGGAATTGAGATCGACGACGAGATTCATTCGAGATGAAGGCCCACGCCCGCGCGAAAAACGGCGAAATCTTTTTCCCTCTCGCGCAACAGCTGACGGGCCTCGCTGAACGTCACTTGATTGAATCGAACATGGTCGCCGGGCCAAAGCTGCGCTGCGATGGGCAAATCCACCGTGGTCACGTGCGCGATTTTCGGATAACCGCCGATGGTTTGGCAATCACCGAGCAACAGAATCGGCTGGCCGTTCGGCGGAACTTGAAGAGTTCCGGGCACAACCGGTTCGGAAAGCAGGTCGCCCGGCGCGACGCGCTGGAGTTCCGGTCCCGCCAACCGCGCGCCCATGCGATCCGAGTCCGGCGCGATCGCGAAGGCGGTGGTGACGAGCGCTTGTTGCGCCTCAGGTGTGAACCGATCCCAATCCGCTCCCGTGACGATCCGAAGAATCGGGTCGTTACGATCAGTCGCCGTCCAAGTCGCCGGCGCGCTCCATTCGGAAATCCGCGGCGCGTTGATTTGAAATCGCTGCTTGTTGGAAAGAGGCAATTCGTCGCCATCACACAACGAGCGACCGTTGAATCCGCCGAAGTTTCCGCGCAGGTCGGTCGACCGACTGCCAAGAACGAGCGGCACATCGATCCCGCCGGAGACTGCGAGCCAGGCGCGGCCGCCGGAATTTGGCGCCGTGATTGTCAGGTCATCATTCTTTGTGACGAGTCCGGCGTGACCGGCCAGAAGATTTTCGTCCGCGATCCGAACCGAGAACGCACCGCCGCACCAGGCGACGAGCCGGTCGTCGTCAAAACGGAGCCGCAAAGTTCCGAGCGTCGCTTCGAGACCAGCGGCGTTTTCGTCGTTGCCGACCAAAACATTCGCGACGCGTAGCGCGTGCGTGTCGAGCGCGCCGCCCATCGAAACACCGGATTCTCGGAAACCGGTTCGTCCGAGATCTTGCACGGAAGTCAGAAATCCCGCCGAACGAACGAGAACCTTCATGCTGGGAACGAGTCGAATTCCGCTCGCGAAATTTTCCGGAACCGGACGCGATCGCCCGTGTGAAACAGCGCAGGCGGATTACGGTCGAGATCGAACAATCGCAGCGGCGTGCGACCGATAATGTTCCAACCGCCGGGAGACTTTCGCGGATAAATTCCAGTCTGCGTTCCCCCGATCGCGACTGCTCCGATGGGAACTTCCTTCCGCGGCGAAGCACGGCGTGGTGTCGCCAGTTTCGGTGGAAGGCCGCTTAAATATCCAAAGCCCGGCGTGAATCCGACGCAGCTTACTCGATAAGTTGCCTCGGAATGGCGACGCACTACTTCATCGGGCGACAACGCGGCATGCCGCGCGACTTCATCCAGGTCGGGAGCGAATTCGTCTTCGTAACAGACAGGAACTTCGATAATCGTGTTGCCATCGGCGCGAGGGCGCGCCGGCTCCAAAGAAGTTTGCAGCGCGCTTTCGATGCTCGTCCGGATTTCGTCGAACGTTCCGGTCTGCGCGGGATCAAAAAAAATTCCGATTGTCGTGTAGGCAGGCACCAGATCGAGCACGCCACGAATGCGCGCCGTCTCGAGTTGCCGCGTCGCCCGTAAAACGGCGTCGAGTGATTGCTCAGTCTCGAATATTTCCACGACGTGGACAAGCAGCGCTGAATCTCCGAGCGGCTCGATGCGCATGCCGAATTCGACTCAGCTCTTTTGCGACGACACCTTATCGGAGACGTCTCGCACCGATTCCTTGATCTCGTCCACTTTCGGGTGCACTTCGCGAATCATGTCGTGCTCGGCCTTCGACAATTTCTCGATCCGCTTCGTCACGTCGTGCAATTCCTTCAACATCATTTCCTGGCGCGAGGAAAGCCGATGCATCCACCAGAAACAAATTCCCCAGCACAGCGTTCCAATCCAGGCGAGC
>DATILK010000083.1:0-10178 GCA_035476555.1 Chthoniobacterales bacterium
TCGCTTGTCGCGTGGCGACTTCTCGTCCTAAATGCGAGATGGACATGTTGGGACGAGCACGATAAAAAACGGGCTCCCTCACGATGCATATCCTTTCCCAGAACTCTTGGCCCGCGGGCGTGTCACCGCCACCGTCATCCCGAAAGGAGTAACCCCATGCCTGCGAAAAAATCCCCATCCATTCGAACGAAGACCAGGGTCAGAACCCAGGGGCGAAAAGTTAAGCCGGCAAAAAAGCCTGCTAAGCCTTCGCGGATCAAGCGCAGTGGGAAGACCAAATCGAAGAAGAAAGCTGCCGCCGCTGCAAATTTCACAGCCCAATTCTTTCCCTTGCCGGCAGGAAGCATTTCCATTCTCGAATCCTCGCTGGCGCCAAAGGCGAGCGGAGCGAATTTCGTGGGCGTTTGTTTTTCCGGTGGCGGCTCCCGCGCCCTCAGCGCGGCGATGGGCCAGCTCCGCGGTCTCAAATACCTCGGTCTCGCCGACGAGATTTTCTTCATTTCGTCTGTCTCGGGAGGCACCTGGGCGAGCGCCGCCTACACCTATTTGCCGCCGCAGTACGACGATGACGATTTCCTCGGCTTAACCGTTCCGAACCCTGGAAATCTTACGCTGTTGAATACGAATCCGAAGCATCCCGAGTATGCGCTGGATTACCTGTCGCCGAATAACCTTGGTCGCGTGCCGGCCTCGCTCAGTGTTTGGGGAGACATCACCGAGATCTACAAACTCAAGGAGCGCTACCACTACACGAACGAAAACCTGTGGCAGGGTCTCATCGGAAATTTCGTCCTGAATCGCTGGAAGTTGTGGAACCCGGATGCGAACGGACTCCCAACGCAGTACTATAGCCTCACGCCAGCATACCTCGGCTGGAAGGGCGGCATCCTCGACCGCAATCGGCAGCTCTCGTCCAAACAATTCTTTTGCGTGCCGCGGCCGCGGCCGTTCTACATCATGAATGGTTGCATCGTCAGCAACCCGGAGGTTCCCGGTTCGCAGCTTCTTCCTTTTGAGTCGACTGGAGTCGGGTTGGGCGTGCGCCAATTTTTCTCCGGAGAAGGGCCGAACGGAAGAAATCTCGGCGGTGGTTTGCTCCAGCCCTTTGCAATGGGGTCCACCTACCTTTCGGACATCTCTCCGAACTACGCGTCGGTCACCGCCCCGGCTCGGCCGTTCTCACTCTCGGACATGGTTTCGATCAGCAGCGCGGCATTTGCTGAGATGATCCAAAGCACGTTCCCCATCCTCGGCAGCCTTGTCCCGCACTATGCCTATTGGCCGGTCCAGACACGACAGACCACGCCGGTTTACAATTATGAATTCGCGGATGGCGGCAGTCTGGAGGACACCGGCATCACGTCCTTGCTCAGCCGAAATTTGCCGAACATCATCGCTTTTGTTAACGGCATGACGCCGTTGACCAAGGATGACTCGGGCAAGATTGTCGTCGATTCGCAGATCCAATTGCTCTTCGGCAGGCAACCCACCGCCGCTTCGTTGAAACACAAGGAGCCGAACCGGGCCGACGTTCCTAACAACGATGTGACCTTTACCCAGGTTTTCGCGACGAGCGATTACGATGAGTTGGCGCAAGGTCTCTGGGCGGCAAACTCCGCTCCTTATAACGGGACGGCGATGTACATGCAGAACCTGCAAGTGCTCCCGAATGCCAATTTCGGCATCCGGGGAAATTACGAAGTCCGGGTGCTCTGGGTTTCAAACACCTGGGTCCATGACTGGTATGAATTGTTGAGCTGGGAAGTCGGAAGTTATGCCGTCGCGGAAAACGAGTTGGCGGGCTTCCCGGATTACAACACCTTCACGCGTCTCGATCTGTCTCCGCGCCAGGTGAATCTTCTGGCGCAGCTCTCCTGCTGGAACGTAATCGCCGATCATGCCGGCCCGCAGGGAACCAACGCAGACCTGATGAGAACAATGTTCTTCGGTTGAGTTACTCCACGATTTCAAGCGTCGCACGCTGGCCGTGACGCGCGGCGGAGCTGGCCAGCAAGGCGCGGATCGCCTGAATCGTCTGGCCGTTGCGGCCGATGATGCGACCGACGTCGCTCTGGCGGAGCTGCACGCGGAAGATCGTCATTTTCCCGGATGGAATTTCCGAGAGCATCATCTCATCGGGAAACTCGACGAGCTGGCGAATGACGAATTCGAGGAACTGTTTCACGACGCCGAAACTACCCGAAGCTTTCGTTGTTGTCACGCCAGCTACTCTTTCCCGTAGGTCGCCTCGAAAGTTTCGGTGTCTTCACCGACCGGGCCGACTTCCTTGCCATCGGGGCGGAGGAGCCAAAACCAATCGTATGAACCGCCGCCGACAAAGTAGCGATGCTGCTGGACGAGCAGGCAATCCTTGTATTCGCCCGAAGGAACGAGCTTCAGGTTGTTGCCCGCGAAAAGGAATCGCTCTTTTCGATTTGTGGTGTCGACGACGTGCACGGCGCCGGAAGTCGCCCAGGCGGGCGAAACGAAATAGAGGAGTTTCCCGTTGGTGGAGAATTGCAGTGTTTCGAACGCCGCAATCAGCGACTCGGGCTTTGCCGATTCCCGGCAACGCAGGAGCAGCGACGGCTCTTTCCCATCGACCCGGACCTGCCAGAGCTCAGTCGGATCCATTTCGTCGGAGCCGGTCGCGATTTTTTTCCCGTCCACTTTCCGCACGAACGCTACCCATTTGCCGTCCGGCGCCAGGAGCGGATTAGAGTCGCGGCCACTCGAGGTCAGCGCCGTTGTCTTTCCCGACTTGTCAGTGAACTGGATGTTGCCGTCCTTGACTGAAACGGTTTGCGCGAACGCGGAAGCGCAAACTACCAGGCCGATCGGACAGAAAAGGAGTCGCTTCATTTGCTGATAGCGACGCTCTCCCAATCAGGAATTGAAAGGAAAATTACTCCGACGCTGCCGGTGTCGGCGCTTCCTCAGCCTTCGGCGCTTCTGCCGGAGCGCTGCCCGTCTGCTTCCGGTTCTTCTTGATCAAACTGCGGACCGTGTCCGAAGGCTGCGCGCCTTTGGAAATCCAATGATCGATTCGATCGAGCTTCAACGTGCTGTTGTGCCCGGTCTTTTTCGGATCGTAGGTCCCGATAATCTCGATGAATTTTCCGTCGCGCGGGCTGCGGCTATCCGCCACCACGACTTTGTAGTACGGGCGGTTGAGCGCGCCTTCTCTGCGTAATCTGATTGAAACTGCCATATCTATTTTTTCATTCGCGCCATCTGCGCCATCATTCGTTTCATTTTCCCGGCGTTTTTCATCATCTTTCGCATCTGATTGAAACGCTGGAGCAGGTCGTTCACTTCCGTGACGGTGCTGCCACTGCCGCGGGCGATTCGTTGACGGCGGCGCGCGTTTAGAATGTCGGGCCGCGATCTCTCCTCGTGCGTCATGGAAAGCACAATGGCTTCCGTCCGCTTGAGCTGCTTCTCGTCCACGGAGAGGCCCTGCACGTTACTCATCCCGGGGATCATGCCAAGGATATTCTCCAGCGGCCCCATTTTCTTCATCATTTTGAATTGGGACAGGAAATCGTTGAAGTCGAACGACGCCGTTCGCATTTTGCGCTCCATCCGGGCCGCTTCCTCTTCGTCGAAAGCTTCCGCCGCTTTCTCGACGAGGCCCACGATGTCGCCCATTCCAAGAATCCGGCCGGCCAGGCGATCCGGCACGAACGGCTCGAATTGATCGAGCTTCTCGCCGACGCCGGCGAACTTGATCGGGCGTTGCGTGACTTCCCGCATCGAAAGCGCTGCCCCACCCCGCGCGTCACCGTCGAGTTTTGTCAGCACAATTCCGGTGATGCCGAGCGCTTCGTGAAAATGCGTGGCGACGCTCACGGCTTGCTGTCCGGTCGCCGCGTCCGCGACGAGTAAAACTTCCTGCGGCTTCAGGAATTCCTTCAGCTCTTTGATTTCTTCGATGAGCGCGGTGTCGATCTCCTGGCGACCGGCGGTATCGAAAATCTGGACGTTCCCGTTTTGTTCCGCGGCCCAGTCCAGAGCTGCCGCTGCGGAACGCCGGACGTTTTTCTCTTCCGGCGGCGGAATGTAAACCGGCACGTCGATCTGCCGGCCGAGCGTAGCCAGTTGCTCAATGGCCGCCGGCCGTTGCAAGTCCGACGCGATCAGTAACGGGACGCGACCTTGCTTTTTCAAATATGCGGCCAACTTCGCCGATGAAGTCGTTTTGCCAGCGCCGTTCAATCCCACCATCAAAATCCGCGCGGGCTTGTCCAGGTTTAGCGGCGCGGCATCGCCGCCGAGCAACGTCGTCAGCTCGTCGTGAAATATTTTAACGATCTGTTGGCCGGGCGTGACGCTGCGCAGCACTTCTTCGCCCAGCGCTTTTTCTTTGACCCGGGCGATGAATCGCTTCGCAACCTGGAAATCGACATCAGCCTCAAGCAACGCCAGCCGCACCTGCCGCAACGCGTCGTTGATATTCGCTTCGCTGATTGTCCCATGACCGCGAAGGTCCTTGAAAATGTCCTGAAGCTTGTCGCCGAGCTGCGAAAACATGATGTTAATTCCGGGGAGCGCACGCGCCTCGCGTGCTGGCGATCGCGCCCCCGCGATCGCGAACTTCGCGGATTTCACAACCGCAATTTGGAAGACAAATTTGTTTCGGCGAGGCGCCGAAACCAGCACGCGAGGCGCGTGCGCTCCCCAGAGAAATCATGATGGCCGCTTACTTTTTCTTCTTCTTCGGTTTCGCGGCCGGCGGCGCCACGGTCGGGGCGCTGGTCGGCGCGACGGACGGCATCGGCGCGGGCGGTGCGGCGTTGGTGGCGCCTTCCTCGATGTTAAACGTCCAATGCGTTTCGACTTTTTTGCCGCCCGACTTCGCGCTCACGATCACCGTGCACGTCTTGTCCTTCAGCCGTTGCGTAACCTGATACGCCACCGTCGTGCTTTTCGGATCGAAGCTCGCATCCACTTTGCCGAGCCCACTCACGCGCATTTCCACCGTGCCCTGATCGATCACGCCGAGCGTTCCGATGTTCGCTTTGATCAACGGCAGTGCGGTCTTGATCGTCTCGCCGTCCGCCGGCTGCGTTTGCAAATTCGATGGCGCCACTTCGGCGACTGATGGACCGACCGCCGTGGTCGCGATTGCTGCCACCGCGTCCGTAAATGTTTTCGGCTTGTTCGCCTCCATCAAGTAACGGCCGACCGAATTGAGCGGCGTGTGTACCGTGATCGGCTGGCCATAAACCGTGAAGAGCGCTTCGTATCCCGCCTTCATTACCACCTCTTCGATATGAGCGTTGTGAAATCCGTACGGGACCGCGAAGCAGTTCACCTTTACGCCTAACTTTTGCTCGATCATTTGCTTCGAGCCCACGATCTCCTTATTGAGCCACTCTTCGTATTCAGCTGGATTGAGCTTCTTCTTCGCGACTTTGTCGTACGGCTTGCGCAAGTCGGAATGCGTGGCGGTGTGCCCTTGAATGTCGATGCCGGCATCCCGCATCTCCGCGAGCTGCTCCCAGCTCAGCGATTCGCCGCCACTGAAATGTCCCGGCTTTATTCCTTCCGTGTAAATGAAGAGCGTGAACGGATAATTGAACTTCTTCATGATCGGCCACGCCACTTCGTACTGCGATTTCCAGCCGTCATCGAACGTGACGATCGCGCTCTTGGCCGGAATCGCCTTTTCGCCTCGGCGCCAGGCCAGGAAATCCTGCATCGGAATCACGCTGATGTTCTTGTTCTTCAGTTCCTGCATTTGCGCTTCGAATGCGGCCGGCGTGATCTCGGTATCCGGCCGCTTCACGTTGTTGACGAAACGGTGGTAACCGAAAATGACGACCTGCGCATTCTGATCGATCGCCGGTTTTGAAATGACCGGCGCAGCTGAAGGCGTCGCGGCAGCGGCGGCAGGGGAAGTGGCCGCGCTCGGCGTAGGGCTGGCCGCGGACGGCGATTTATCGGAAGCGTTGGTGCTAAGGGCCGGCAGCTTCTTGCAACCGACAAGTCCAAGCACGAAAACGAGCGAAAGAATTGGGAATCTGGTGAGCATAAATGCGGTAAGGGCCTTTAGTTTGGGACGTAAAAAATACAAGCGTTTTTTGGACGCACTCGTCGCATCGACAAAAATTTCGGTGGCGAGCATTGTTTGATGCGTTATCTGAATGCCGATGCGCTTACATCTGCGAATTCTCCTCGTCGCGCCCGCCTGCGTTCTACTGGCCAGCTGCGGCACCGGCCCGGAACTGAGCGTTAAGGACACGACCCGGACGTTCTCCACCGTCGTCGTCGATGCGGGCCACGGCGGCAAAGACAATGGCGCCTTTCGCCGCTACGGCGGCGCTGAGAAAAACGCTACCCTCGACGTCGCCACGCGCCTGGCCGCGAAACTTCGCGAATCGCAGTTTCGCGTCGTGATGACGCGGTCGACCGACGTTTTTATTCCGCTCGATGACCGGGCCGCTATTTCGAACCGTCAGAGCAACGCCATCTTCGTCAGCGTCCATTTCAACGATTCGGGTCGGCGCGGGATCCGTGGATTCGAGACGTATTACCATTCCTCGGTTGCGCGTCCCCTCGCCTATCGCATTCAACAGCACCTGATGACTTTGCCCGGCGCCGTGAATCGCGGAGTGAAAACCGCGAATTTTCGCGTCCTGCGAAAGGCGGTCTATCCCGCGGTGCTCGTCGAATGCGGATTCCTGAGCAATCGAACCGAAGGGGCCGCGGCGAAAAGCGCGAGTCATCGCGACGATCTCGCCGATAAGATTGCCGAGGCGATCGTCGACGAACGCTACGGCAAAGGAACGTATCGCGGACCGACCTCGGCAACGGACGCCGCCGCGACGAGCTCCGAACACGGAAACTAAAATTCGATTCCGCGTTTTTCGCGCCCGACAGCCGCGAGAATAATTACCGCGAGAAAGACTACGCACTGAACGAGTGCCATCGTCAGTGCGTAGTTCGGTTCGCCGCTCGGTAGCCGAAATTTTTCGGCGAGCCACGCCTGTTGCTGCGCCGCATACGCCGCCGCGAAATTTCCCAGTTGATACGCCAGCCCCGGAAACGTTCCGCGAAAATCGGGCGGCGACAATTCGTTGAGATGGACCGGCACGACGCCCCATGCTCCCTGGACCATGAATTGAATCGAGAAGCCGCCGATGATCAGGAGCGCTGTGCTCGGCGCGAAAATCCAGAGCGGGATCAATAACATTCCGCCCGTCGCCGAAAGAATGATGACGCGACGTCGTCCCCAATATTGCGAGAGATAACCGATCACGACGCCGCCGCAGATCGCGCCCATCGCGTAAACAATGCTGATCATCGATTTCGCGCTCACGCCGAAGCCGCGCTGCTTCTCGAGATACGTCGGGTAAAGATCCTGCGTGCCGTGCGACATGTAATTGAACGCGGTCATCAGAAGTGCGGCGTAGAGAAACAGGCCGCCGTGGTGTTTCACGAAAACGCCCAGGTTGAAGTTCGGTCGCCGCTGCGCCTGGTCACGCTTCCAGACGGGCGATTCCGGCACGTGCATTCGGATGTAGATGACGAGGAGCGCCGGCAACGCGCCGGCGATGAAGAGCCCACGCCAGCCAAAATGCGGAAACACGATCCAGTAAACGAGCGCGGCGAGCAAATAACCGACCGCGTAACCTTGTTGCAGGATTCCGGAGAACAATCCACGCGCCTGTGTCGGCAACGATTCCATGGCGAGCGACGCGCCGAGTCCCCATTCGCCGCCCATCCCGATCCCAAACAGCGCGCGCAAAATCAGGAAGACAGTGAAATTCGGAGCGAATGCTGTCGCCAGTTCCATGATCGAATAGAAAACGATGTCGATCATGAGTGGAATGCGCCGGCCGAACTTGTCGCCCAGGTAACCGAAGATGAATGCGCCCAGCGGTCGCATCATTAGCGTCAGCGTGATCGAGAACGCGACCTGCGGAATGCTTCGGCCGAAATCGTGGGAAATCTGGCTCAGGACGAAGGTGACGAGAAAAAAATCCAGCGCGTCGAGAGCCCAGCCGAGGAAACAGGCGATGAAAGTGTTTCGCTGCTCGCGGGTGAGGGTTTTGAGCAGACGAATTGTTTCCATCATTTCAATCTATTCGCGCCCGTGTGGATGACAGCGCTTTTCTCTGCGCGTACAATTCGGCGATATGCGCTACCTCGTTAAAGCCCGAGTCAAACCCGGTCAGCAGAAATCGCTGCTCGAAGCGATCGAACGCGACACCCTCGGGAAAGGTTCGATCGCCGGCGACGAATATCAGCACGATATGAAGACGGCGCGGGTCGATGCGGCCGGCGTCGCGACCTGGGTGGAAACCTGTTTCTGCGATCCGCCGTTGGAAGAAGAGCGCCCCTACTGGGAGAAATACTTCGAGCTGCTGACGGTGAAAGACGCGCACTCCCGCCGGAACTGCCGGCACGAGAACGGGACGGAACCGTGGGCTTGCTGCGACTGCGATTGCACGGCGAAGCTGGAAGAGAAACTGGCCGGCCAGGGCGACTCATTTCTCCGCAGACTGCGCTCCACGGAATCTTCCTCTACCTCTTCCGCTTTCTCTTAATCCTCTGAGAAGATTCAGAGGAAGAAGTAACGGAAGATTAACTAACACATCTACGCATCATGATGCGTCAATTTGTTCCTTGCCGTGCACGGGAACTGCGGTTACTTGTCCGCCATGCCGGACAATGGTCTCCATCCCCTCGAAGCGCTCTTACGGGAGCGCATCGTCGTCCTCGACGGCGCGATGGGCACGATGGTCCAGCAGTACAAGTTTTCCGAGACCGAATACCGCGGCGAACGATTCAAGAATTGGAAGGGCAAGGACCTCAAAGGCTGCCTGGAAATTCTCCTTCTCACCAAACCGGCCGTCATCGACGAAATTCATCGTGGCTATCTCGAAGCCGGCGCCGACATCATCGAGACGAACACTTTCAGCGGCACCACGATTGGGCTGCACGACTTTCTGTTCCAAGAGGAGCCGAAACATAAACGCAAGGATGCCGAGTTTTTTCAGCGCGTTGTCGACGATCCCGAGCTGGTCGCGTTAACCCGCGAAATCAATCTCGCTGCTGCGCGGATCGCTCGCGCCTCCGCAGATAAGATGACAGGCGAAACCGGGCGACAACGTTTTGTCGCGGGCTCCATGGGGCCTCTGCCGGTGGCAGCGTCGCTCTCGCCGGATGTAAACGATCCGAGTTTCCGCGCCGCGACGTTCGATCAAATCTACAAAGCGTATCGCGAACAGGCGGCAGCATTGCTCGAAGGCGGAGTGGACTTGCTCGCGGTCGAAACCATCTTCGACACGCTCAATGCGAAAGCCGCGATCACCGCGATCAGCGAAGTATTCGAAGAATCGGGCCGGCGCGTGCCGCTTCTGATTTCGGGCACAGTCACGGATCGGTCCGGCCGAATCCTGAGCGGGCAGACCGTGGAAGCGTTTCTCACTTCGATCGCTCACGCCGATCCGCTCATCGTCGGATTGAACTGCGCGCTCGGTCCCACCGAGATGGAGCCCTACATCGAAGAGCTTGCGCACGGCACGAGCAAATTCGTTAGCGCGTATCCGAATGCCGGTCTGCCCGATCCACTTTCCCCGACCGGATTTCCGGAGACACCTGAGACATTCGCACCGCAACTCGATCGCTGGGTGCGCAATGGCTGGCTCAACATCGTCGGCGGCTGCTGCGGCACCACGCCAGATCATATTCGATTGATCGCCGAGAAGGTGCGCGATCTTCCGCCGCGTCACGTGGAATCGAAAACTCTGGGGAGCGCACGCGCCTCGCGTGCCGATTTCGGCGCCCCCGCCGAAATCTCTTCCGAAGTCTTTTACTCCAAGCGCCGCCTACCTCACTTCGAGCGCCCGTGGGCAAAGTACGCGGTCACATTCTCGACTCGTGACCGTCGTGCGTTGACTCCTGCCGAACGGGACATCGTTCTGAAAAGTATTCTCTACAGTTGCGAGCACGGACAATACGAACTGTATGTCGCCGCAGTCATGCCCGACCACGTACACTTACTTTTCGAACCCCAAGTCAAAGAGCAAAACGAAAAGGGCGAAACGGTTTTCTGGTCGTTGACTGAGATTCTGCATGGGATCAAGTCGTCAACTGCACATCGAATCAATAAGGCGACGGGGACGAAAGGACCGGTTTGGGAGAGAGAATCCTTTGATCGGTTGATC
>DATILK010000084.1:0-6301 GCA_035476555.1 Chthoniobacterales bacterium
AAAGTAAATCAGCAGAGACATGTCGATGAGGATGAGGAACGCCGTCTCGACCGTCGTGCCTTTGCCGAGCACGGAAAGTAGTAGGAAGAACACCGCGATTATTCCCTGAACGAGGATGGCTACGTGAGGAGTCCGCCACCGTGGGTGAATCCGACTGAAAGCTTCCGGAAAATATCGATCCAGACCTACGACAAATGCTACTCGTGACGAGCCGACGAGCCATGCGCCGACCCCGCCGATTCGGGCTACCGTTAGCAATAGCGCGATCACGGCGGCTACCCACCAGCCATTCCGGCCGGCTCCATTAGCTATCGCTTGGAGCGGTCCGGCGACTACATTGATCTGGTCGCGCGGGACCAGCCAAAGCATAGAGCATGTTCCAATGATGTAGATCAAAGCTACGAAGGGCGCTGTCACGTAGATGGACCGCGGCAGATTGCGCCGCGCGTCCTGGATTTCGCTGGCCATCGTAGACGAAAGTTCGAGCCCGGCGAAAGCAAAGGCAATGGTAGCCCAAAGGTTGAGCATCGGCAGGTTTCCCAAATCCGGCTTCAACTCCGCGAGACTCACAGTGTTAGCCGGCACGCCTGTGGCAACGCGATAAACACCCAAAGCCACGAGAACTAACCCGGGCAGGAATACACTTAGCCCGCCGATATTTTGTAACCACTTACCGGTGCCCACTCCAACAACGTTGAGACCTACGGCGAGCACGAGGCCGATGACGGTGAACGGCAACACATAAGCCCAGTTATCGGCCAGTCCGCTCTCGCCTCTGCCGATAACAAAGGTAGCTGAAACTGCGGCGGCTAACAGAAGCGTAGGATAGTAGAGGACGTTATTAATCCAGTAACACCAGCCACAAACAAAGCCGTGAGCTTCGCCCAACTCCTTCCTTACCCAGGAGTAAATGCCTCCCTCGTCAGGCATATCCGCGGCGAGCTGAATCACCGCCAGCCCTTGCGGAATAAAGAACAGGAGAGCAGCGAGGATCCAGAGAGTGATTGAGCCGGGCCCAGCCTTAGCCGCGGTAGCTACCCAGGAAATGCCGAGGATCGCAACAAGGTTGAATAAGACGAGGTCGCGCAACCCGAGCCCGCGCTCCAGCAGCGATGAGCTATTCTCAGTCTTTCGTTTTGCTGGATGATTCATGAAATAAGCCTTAAGCCTATCCTAGCCGAGTGAAACGATCGAAGACCAGCGCGGGTTTGCTCATGTTCCGGAAGACGAGCGGAGGTCTCGAGGTCCTCCTGGTTCACCCGGGCGGTCCTTTCTTTCGAAACAAAGACAGCGGCGCGTGGACGATTCCCAAAGGTGAATGGATGGAAGATGAGGATCTGCTCACTCGGGCGCGATTGGAATTCCGGGAAGAGCTTGGCGTAGATCCGGCAGACTCGGTTTTCATCGAACTGGGCACAGTGAAACAAAAAGGCGGGAAAACGGTGCATGCCTGGGCATTTGAAGGAAATTTGCCGGCGAATTTTGTCGTCACGTCGAATACTTTTTCCATGGAATGGCCGCCGCGCTCCGGGCGAACGGCGGAGTTTCCGGAAATCGATCGCGCGGAATTTTTTGCGATCGAGGAGGCGAAGCACAAGATCAACTCGGCGCAGATCGAATTTCTCGATCGCCTGATCGAACGTCTCAACTCGCCATGATTCGACCGCTGCTCCTTTTCGCGCCTGGCGCCGGCGCGCCTTCGTCCCATCCATGGATGCAGGCATGGAAAGAACGGCTGCGCTCGCTCGGCGAAGTGGTGACGTTTGACTACGACTATATGCGAGAAGGACGGCGACGGCCGGATCCCCCGCCCTTGTTGATCGCCGCGCATCAAGCGGCGTTACAAAGCGCACGACAACCCGCCGAGCAACCCGTGATTCTTATCGGGAAAAGTATGGGCGGCCGCATCGGCTGTCATCTTTCGCTGAAAGAGAGCGTGAATGGCATCGTATGCCTCGGCTATCCGCTTTGTGGCGGTGGCGACCCGGGCAGACTGCGCGACAAAATCCTGCGCGAATTGCGAACGCCGATCTTATTTGTCCAGGGAACGCGCGACCCGCTTTGTCCGCTCGGTCTTCTCGAGAAAGTAAGAAGCGAAATGACAGCGGAAAATTCTCTCGAGGTTGTCGAGGGCGGCGATCATTCGCTAATTGTTTCGAAGAAACAGCTCAAAGCCGCGGGCGAAAACCAGGAGCAGGTAGACCAGCGGATCCTGGCAGCGATCGACAAGTTTGTTAAGCGAAGCTAACTCAAGGGCAGCCAGTTCCCGGCCTGCGGCAGCGGCTTCCCATCGGTTAGCTGAAGGTAAGTGTATTCGTTCAGCATCCGTTCGTAATCCGACAAGAGCTTCATGGCGTCGTTCGGTTTGAGCCGGTCGCCTTTGATCGCGGCGTCGACCTGCGTCTTGAGCAACCGCATAAGCTCGACCTTGTCCCATTGTGTCATCGCGAGCACCTCGCCAATCGTGCTTCCTTCGATGACTTCCTCGATATACCAACCCGACTCTTCGTCCGGATCGAGAAAGATATGCGCTTCGGTAACGCGACCAAACAAATTGTGCAGGTCGCCCATGATGTCCTGGTAAGCGCCGACCATGAACACACCTAAGTAATAAATCTCGCCGGGAATAATCCGATGAAGTGGAAGCGTGTAACGGACATCCTGGAGATCGATGAACTTCGAGACCTTCCCGTCCGAATCGCAGGTGATATCGACCAGCATGCCGTTGCGTTCCGGCGCGGTGGTTAGGCGATGGATCGGCATGATCGGGAACAACTGGCCGAGCGCCCAGTGATCGAGGAGCGATTGAAAAACGGAGAAGTTGCAGATGTATTGGTCGCCCAGCGACGTCTCGAGCTCCTTTATTTCATCCGGCACATAGCGCAGGCCGCGATGCATGTTCACGATCTGCTGCGCGAGCTGCCAGTAAACGCAATCGATCTTCGCTTTCGATTCGAGATCGAGCAGGCCAAGCGTGAAGGTCTGCTGCGCTTCTTCCTTGATCTGCTGGATGTCGTGCAAACTCTCGAGGCGATTCCCGCGTTTCAATCGCTGCTTCACATCGAGGATGTCGCGAACCAGCTTGTGATCTGTTTCGCTAACATCGACCTTCAGCTTCGGCGTGGATTTTTCGATGGAACTGAATGCTTCCACGACCAGCACTGAATGATGCGCGACAATCGCGCGGCCGCCTTCGTTCACGATCGCCGGATGCGCGACGCCTTCGGAATCGCACACGTCCATGATGTTCCAGACAACGTCGTTCGCGTATTCCTGGAGCGAATAATTCGCCGAGCTGTCGAAGTCGCTCCGTGAGCCATCGTAATCGACGCCGAGTCCGCCGCCGACGTCGAGATAACCGAGCTCGTGACCGAGTTTGGCCAGCTTCGCGTAATAGCGCGCGGCTTCGCGCACGGCTCGCTTGATCGTCGAAATGTCCGGCACCTGCGAGCCGACATGAAAATGAACCAGCTTGAAGCAGTGCCCGAGGCCGGCCGCTTTCAACATCTCGCTCGCCGCGACGAGGCTCGTTGTGTCCAATCCGAACTTCGCGTTCTCGCCGCCGCTCGGAGACCATTTGCCCGAGCCTTTGCTATAGAGACGAACGCGAATCCCGATCATCGGTTCGAGACCGACTTCTTTCGAAGCGCGGATCGCCTGCTCGAGCTCTTCGAGTTTTTCGACCACAATGATGACGCTCTTGCCGAGCTTGCGTCCGAGGAGCGCGATTCGAATAAACGCGCGATCCTTGTAGCCGTTGCAAATGATCAGGCTCTCCGGGTCCTTGTGCATGGCGAGCGCCGCCACCAGCTCCGGTTTGCTCCCCGCCTCCAAGCCAAAATGAAATTCCTGTCCGGCATCGACGATTTCTTCGATGACTTCGCGCAGCTGGTTCACCTTGATCGGGAACACGCCGCGGTAATGATTTTTGTAACCGAATTCCTCGATCGCCTTGCGGAAAACGTGGTTCACCGATTCGACCCGGTGCCGGAGCAAATCCTGGAAACGCAGCACGAGCGGAAATCCCAGGCCGCGCTCGCGCGCTTCATTGACGACTTCGAGAATATCGATCGCGCCGCCTTTTTCCTGGAGCGGACGCACTTCGGCATTGCCGGCGGCGTTAATTGAAAAGTAACCAGTTCCCCAACCATCCACGTTGTAGGTAGAGATGGCGGATTCGACGTCCCACTCGCTCTTCATTCTTGGTTGGGCGCGGCGTCCGCCGCAGTGCGCATAATCAATCAGCGCCGCGCACATGCAAGCACGATTACGAAGCAGCCACTCGCTTGTTTTTCCTCTTCCGCCCGATTACGGTTTGCGCGGATGAACAAGACGGTCATCGAAGTGCAAGTGCGCGCGGTGTTGCCGACCAGCGGCGGCTGCGCCGTGTTCCTCGGGAACAACGACAAGGTGTTTATCATTTACGTCGATCAGACCGTCGGCAGCGCGATCACCATGTTCATGCGCGACGTTTCGAAGGAGCGCCCGCTCACCCACGATTTGATGGGGCATTTGATGACGGCGCTCGGCGCGAAAGTGGAGCGCGTCATCATTAACGATCTGAAGAATGCGACCTATTACGCGCGGATGATCATCCGCGCCGAAAACGAATTGCAGCAGAAGAAAATCATCGAGCTCGATGGCCGGCCGAGCGATTGCATCGCAATGGCAACGCAGCAAAAAGCGCCGATGTACGTGAGCCAGGAAGTCTGGGACGAAGTCGACGACATGAGCGATGTCCTCCGGAAGATGGAAGAGGACGGGCTCAAGCCCGACGTCGAATCGGAATCCGAGTCCGAATCGACGGAAGAGGATTAAACTGTCACCCGAGCACTTCGCCGTAGCGCGCCTGCGCCAGGTCCGTGCAGCGCGCGAGGATCGCGGACGACGTGTCGAGCTCCATGATTTCGCCAACGAGCTTTTGACATTCGCTGTGGGAAAGACTTTGAACGGCGCGTTTCACGCGTGGAACCAGCGAAGCGCCGACACTCAGTTCGTCCATCCCCAATCCAAGGAGCAGCGGCGTGAGGGCGAGATCGCCAGCCATTTCACCGCAGACGCCGACCCAGATCTTGTGAGCGTGTGCGGCGTCCGCCACCATCTTCAATAACCGAACCACGGCCGGGTGCGTCGGCTCATACAAATGCGCGACGCGCTCGTTCGTGCGATCCACGGCGATCGCGTACTGGATCAAATCGTTCGTCCCGATGCTGAAGAAATCGATTTCGCGGGCGAGTCGCTCGGCGCACATCGCGGCGCTGGGAATCTCGATCATGGCGCCAACTTCAGTCTTCGGATCAAACGTGTGCCCTTCCTTGTGCAGTTCGGTTTTGCATTCGTGGAAAACGGCGAGCGCGCGGTTGAGCTCGTCGAGGCCTGAGATCATCGGGAACATCACTTTGACGTTTCCGATCGCGCTGGCGCGGATGATGGCGCGAAGCTGCGCTTTAAAAATATCAACGCGCTCGAGCGAGAACCGGATCGCGCGGTGGCCCAGAAACGGATTCAGCTCGTCATCGGCGTCGAGCGCGCCGGCGAGCTTGTCGCCGCCCAGATCGAACGTGCGGACAATCAGCGGATGCGGTTGGACCTGCTCCGCCACTTTGCGGTAAGTGGCGTACTGCTCCTCTTCACTCGGGAGCGTCGTGCGATTCAGATAAAGAAACTCCGTCCGATAAAGCCCGATGCCCTCGGCGCCATTGCGAGGAGCGGCCTCCACTTCATTCGGCAACTCGATGTTCGCCGAGAGCACAATGTGGCGGCCATCGCTCGTGGTGGATTTCGTTTCGCGCAGACCGGTGAGTTGCTCGGTGACGAGGGCGCGTTTGTGTTCGAGCTCACCGTAATGCCAGAGCGTATCCGGCGTGGGATCGAGAATGAGCAGGCCGTTGTAACCATCGAGCAAAACTTCGCGGCTGGTCTTGAGCTTTTCGCTCGCGTCGTGCAAACCAACCACCGCCGGGATATTTAGCGAACGCGCCATGATCGCGGTGTGCGACGTCCGACTGCCCAGGTCCGTGGCGAGGCCGAGCACGTACTGGCGATTCATCGTTGCCGTGTCCGATGGCGTGATGTTGTGCGCGAGCAAAATGTGGGGATGGGTCAGCCCGAGAAAATCCTTCGGCGCTTTTCCCTGGAGATTGCGAATGACGCGGCGGGTCACGTCCTGGATGTCGAGCGCGCGCTCGCGCAGATAAGGATCGTCGATTTCGCTGAGGGTGTTTGCGTAATGCGTCGCGACTTCCTGGAAAACGAACTCGACGTTGCAAAGATCCGTCTGGAGTTTGCGCAGCACTTCATC
>DATILK010000085.1:0-13286 GCA_035476555.1 Chthoniobacterales bacterium
GAGAACGCGAGCCGCCGCGGAAATTTGGAGATGCGAAGCACAGGCATAATTGGAGGGTGTATTTGCCCGTGGGGAAATGCTTCGCGTTGCACGGAACATATTACGATGCACCGGCAAGATTGGCAATCGACCGGCGCCCCGCCGACGAAAGATTTCTTTGAACAAGAGCGGGCCAAGGGCCGTCTCTCGTCTGACGGTCATTTGCAACTCTTAACCTCGCTGCCTATCGTAACGGCACTTCCGGCATGAATAATTTCTCGCTGTTCGCGGGCGCCTTCGTCCTGGCCCAAACCCCGGCGCCGCAACTTCCCGATTTGCCCAGGACGAAATCGGTCCTCGATACCCTGATCGCCGCGGGCCCGGTCATGGGAGCGCTTCTCGCTCTCTCGATCATCTTCGTCATGCTCGTGATCACTTATCTGCTCACCATTCGGCGGGGCTCGGTGGTCTCGAGCGGATTCATGGCAACGGCGGACGCGCTTTTGCGGAAACGCGATTACCTGGGATTGCTGGCCGTTTCCAATCGTCATGGCGAAGCGATCGCGCGCGTCGTGCAAAAGGTCCTCGATTTCACCACGAAAAATCCGGCCGCGGAATTCGCGCAGGTCCGCGAAATCGCGGAGACCGAGGGAACGCGAGTCGCCTCGGCCTTGAACAACCGGGTGATTTACCTCGCCGATATCGGCATGATCGCGCCGATGCTCGGATTGCTCGGGACCGTCTTCGGCATCATCCGATCGTTCGGCGCGCTGGGCGGAGATTTGGGAACGCAACGCTACGCGCTTTTGTCGAGCGGCGTCAGCCAGGCGTTGATCAACACCGCGGCCGGTCTCGCGATCGGCATTCCGGCGATGATTTGCTACGCCTATTTCCGCGGTCGCGTGAACCGGATCATCTCCGAGCTGGAATCCGCCGTTACTCACATTCTGGCGCTGCTCTCTCTCCAGTACGCGAAGCGAATGCCGGAACGCACGCCGGTCCTGCTCGAAGACGAATTTTAATGAACCTCCGGAAGCACGCGACGCCGCAGCATCCCGGCATTCAGCTCGCGCCGCTGGTCGATGTGCTGTTGCTGCTGCTCATTTTCTTTCTTCTTACCTTCAACGCGGCGCGGAGTGAGAACGAGCTGGACGTGAAAGTGCCGAAGGCTTCGTCGGCGAAAGAGAAAACAGCGACGATGGGCGACGTGGTCGTCAATGTGAAGGCGGACGGAAATGTGGTGGTGAATCGACGGACGCTGAGCACGACCGAGCTGAGCGATATGATGAAGAATCTGGTCCAGCTGTATCCGGACCAGGCCGTCGTTATTCGGGGCGATGAGAGCGGCGCTTACAAATACATCGTCGGGGTCTTGAATATTTGCAGCGAAGCGGGCGTGACGAACGTCGCATTCGCCACGGCAAAATGAGGGCGCGGCGAGGCGCCGTTTGCCTCGTGCAAGCAGCGCTGATTTTGGCGACGGTTCCGCTTGCTCTCTCGCAACAACGAACGCCGGAAGTTCGACGGGCCCAGCCGGTGAATGAGCCACCGACGCCGAAAGCAGTTCCATTCGATACCCCGGTCCCCTCTGCCAAACCGCGACGCAGTCCGCCCGAGCCGACCACGAACGAAAATAATTCCGACGCTCCAACGACGGACACGGAAGGCGCCGATCGGCGGCAGCTCGATTACGCAAATGGGCTCTTCTCGCGCAAACTCTTCGACCTGGCTGCGCCGGAGTACGAGAAATTTCTCGGGCAATATCCCGGCGCAACCGGCCGGGCCAGCGCTTATTTTTATCTCGCCGAATGTTACCGGGCCCTGAATAAGACTGGCGCCGCGCGGACGAGTTTCCAAGGCGTCCTGGATAATTATGGCGACAGCGAATTTGCCGGACCGGCTGCGTACGGCATCGCGGAAATTCTGTTCACGCTGAAAGATTATGGAGGCGCGCTTTCGCTCTTTCACAAAGCCGCCGCAAAATCGAAGGAACCGGCGCTCGCGCTTTCGGCGCGGTACTTTGAAGCGCGCTGCCTGGAGAACGTCGATCGCAAGGACGAAGCGCAAAATCTTTACCAACAGGTCGCGGAGACAAAGAACCCGAACCCGTTCCGCGAAGATGCGCGAATGGCGGCGGGAACGATCGCGCTCGCGCGCGGGCGCAAACAGGACGCGCTCCGCAATTACGAAGCGCTCGCCGGCGAAACATCGAAGCCGGCGTTGAAAGCCGAAGCGACGGTTCGCGCCGGAATGGTCGCGGTCGATCTCCAGCAAACCGAGAAGGGCAAGACCGACAAAGCGATGGCGGAAAAGGCGCTGAGTTTATTGCAGAAAGGCCGGTCGTTGCCGGAGGCGGGAAAATGGCGCGCGATCGCGGAGGTCGGATTGTTGCGGCTCCAATATCAATCCGGCGCCTACGATAAGGTGATCGCCGAATACAAGCGCGGCGAAAAAGAAATTCCGGAGGAAGTGCGACCCGAGATGATGTTGATCGTCGGGAACAGTCATCGGCAGCTCGGGCACACGAAGGAAGCCGACGAGATTTACCGGCAACTCATCGACAAATATCCGAGCAAGGAGGAAGCGAAGGACGCGCAATACCAGCGGCTGATTAATTTTTACAACACCAATGGGCCGACGTTGCTCGACGAGATCGATGCCTACGTCGCCTCAAATCCCGCGCCGGAACGGGCCGACCAGGCGAAGCTGCTCAAGGCCGAGCATTATTACAAGGAACAGAAGTTCGCCGAGGCCGCGCCGATTTACGCGGAGCTCCGGGATTCGCATCTCTCGCCGAAACTGCGGGCCGAGGCCGGTTACAAACTCGGATGGTGCTACGTGCAATTGAAGGACAACGTCAACATCATCGATGCTTTCGGGTATTTCGTAAAAGCGTTTCCCGATAGTCCGCAGATGCCGTCGGTGCTCACGCAGCGCGCGATCGCAAACCAGGCCAACAAAAGCTACGACGCCGCGCTCGACGATTTAAACATGTTGCTGACGAAGTATCCGGTCGCCAAGGAACGCGAAGCGGCGCTCCAGCAAAAGGCGCTTATTCTCGGTCAGAAGGAAGACGCGAAAGGAATGTCCGACGCGTTCCGGCAATTGCTGAAGGAATTTCCGAAGAGCTCCGTCGCGGCCCAGGCAAATTATTACATCGGCAAGGCTGCGTTCGAAGCGAAGAACTACCAAGGCGCGCTCGCTCCGCTCGACGCCGCGCGCCAGCTCAACAAGGAGCAGTATTACAATCTCGCGACGGTCCGCATCGTCTCGTCATTTTTTTATTTGAAAGACCGGCCCGCTCTCACGCGCGAAGTAGACGCGTTCTTCGCCACCAATTCCGATGCGAAAGTTCCGGCGGAGATTTTGGAATGGCTTGGGCTTCAGTACTACAACGACAAGAATTTCGCGGCGGCGGCGAAATATCTGGCGCTGCTCGGGAAGAGCGACAATCTCGCGAACGTGAAACCGGATTTCTGGTTTTACCTGGCCGATGCCCAAACCAAGCTGAAGGACTTTGCCGGGGCGGAAGCGGCTTACGAAAAATATTTGCAGGTCGCGACCGATCCCGCGGCCAAGGCGAAGACTTTGCTCGCTCTTGGCGCCGCGAAGATCTCCGCGCACAAACCGGATGAGGCGCAAAAAATTGCCGAAGAAATCATGAGCCTTCAACCGGAGGGCAGGGTGAATGCCGAAGCGAGATTGCTCGCCGGCGACGTGCAGGTCGAACGCCAGAATTTCGATGAAGCCGGGAAGGCTTTCATGGGCGTCGCCCTGCTTTACGACGATCCGGCGATTACCCCGCGCGCTTTGCAGAAGGCGGCGCTCGCGTATCAGAAAGCCGGCAAAAAAGAGGAAGCGGATCGCGTCGCGAAACAGCTTCACGAAAAATATCCCGACTTTGCCGGCGGCTAGATCAATCGATCGCCAGCACTTCGAGCGGCAACGCGGAAAGAAATTCCGTCGCATTCTCGATCTCGAGCACCGGCTCAGCCAGGTGCGCCGCGAGAAAGCTGGCGTCTGCGGTCGGCGCAATTCCCGCTCGAGCGTCGATCTCAGAATCTGTTAACTGGCTGACGACCTGCGCAACTTTCCGACCGAGATTTCTTGGGTCGGTAAATTCCACCGTCGCGATTCCCGGCGCGGTCGCTTCGACAAAAGGGGAGAGCGTTCCGGCAAAATGCAGCAGAATTTCCCCGAGCAATTTTTCCTGCGATCGGCTCCGCCCTTTGATAACGAGAGCGAGTGAGCGGGCCAGGCCCTGGCTTGGCGTCATCCCGCTGCGGACGCCAACTTCTTCAGCTTTGCGATTCAACTGAATAAGGACCGCTTTCTTTTCCCGGTCGTCGAGCAAGGCGACCGGCTTGCCCGCTAACTCTGGCTGATGCCGCAGGGCCGCCTGCAAATAAAAATCCGGCAGATAAATCGTGGCGAACATCAACCGGCCCTCGCGCTAAGTTCTCGGCCGCCGTGAACCCGATCGAACCGGATTTGCAAACGACTCGTTAGGTCGGTTTCCTCCAGGTCAGATAAGCGCCAGGCATTCGCGAGAGACAATTTTAACTGGGCGCTGCTGATGATGCTCTGGCGGGTGAGAACCAGAAAAGCCGTCGGCGCGGATTCGACCAGCCGTTGCAAACGATACCAGTTACTTTGCGGAATTTTCCGCAGCTCTTCCGCCGGATTGAGGACGAGATCGAGAACGACCAGTGGGAAATTGCCATCGCGCAAAAGGAGATCGGCCGCTTTCACCGCATCGGCGGCGGCCGCGCAACGAAGCCAGAGAAGATTTCGCAAGACAATCGGACCGGCCGTCTGCGGATCGAACGAATCGCGGCCATCGACGAGCGCGAGAAAAAATCCATGGCAATGCGCATTCTGCAAAAGCGCGTGAATGAAAAGCGCGCTGCCTGCGCTGAGATTGGGACTGGTCAGCTCGGTGATGGCGCTTTTCTGCAAGCCGCCCTCAAGCGCGGCATCCATCTTGGGCACGCCAGTCCCCAAACGTTCGTCAGCCGGTGCACCAAGTTTGGGAAAGCGTTCCGCCAGAAGTTGGCGAAGATGAATGATCTTGTCGCTGGCCGGCATGCCGCAAAATTGGCATGAGCCGTGGATATGTTCAACTGAACACTTACGCGCTTAGCTGCGTTTCCGACGCGCTGCCGGCATCTGCTTCCGTACCAACGACACCATCACGCCCTGGATCCGCAGTTCGCGGGCCGGGACCAAATTCGGATACATCGGGTTCTCCGCTTTTAAATACGGCCGTCCATGTTCCGTCACGTAGCGTTTCAAGGTCGTCTCCCCGTCGATCAGCGCCGCGACGATGTCGCCGTTCTGCACGTCCTTCCGGTCCTCGAGAATCACGATATCGCCATCGAGAATATGCGCGTCGATCATCGAGTCGCCCCGGACGCGCAGAGCGAAAGTCTTTCCATTCTTTGAAGCATTGACCGAGCGCATATCGAGCGAGACATGGCCCTCGATGGTCTGTTCCGTGAGCGTCGCCATCCCCGCCGGGATTTGACCGTAAATCGGCACGTCGGTGATCCGGACTTTCTGCACTGGCGTGATCAACGCCCGCGCCTTGCGAGCGTGGCGATCGAGAAAACCTTTCCGCTCAAGCGTCGCGATGTATTGCATCACCGACGTCTGGCTGGCGAACCCGAAGTGTTTCTGAATTTCACGCGTGCTCGGGGTCAGCCCTTTTTCGCGCTGCTCGGTCTGGATGAATTCCAGCACGCCTCTTTGCCGCTCGGTCAGCATGTCATTAGGATGAGCAAAATTGTCCGCGCCGCAAGTTCAAATGAACACAACCTGTTATGCCGTCAACTGGAACGCGATCTCATCCATTTGTTCCGACCAGCGGCCGAGATAGGCGAACTTCAGGTAGAGATTGGTTAAGGCGACGATCTGCGCATCGCGATCGGATAACCAGCGCGGATTCATTTCGCGCAGCTCTTCCGTTGCGGAGTCCATCAGCGCTCGAATTCTTTCGCGCCACATCGCCAGATCGTTTTGGATGGCGACCATCTCTGGTGTCATCAGCGATCGGCTCAGTGCGTTTGACGCCACTCGCGATTTCTCCACAACCGAATCCGCCCGCTGCTTGAGTGCTCCAAGATCGAGAAACAATTCCTGTAATCCCAAAGGCACAGTCTGGTTGGCCGACGGCGCCTGGTTTTCCAGACTCAGCAAATGATGCAATCGCCGCTTCGGATCCTGCAACGTCTGGTAAGCCGCATTCAGTTCGGCGAAATCATTTGCCGGTCCGGCCGGCGCTGAATCGGGATGCGTGTGCAAAGTCCTGCGATGGTAAGCATCCTTGAGAGCAACCGGATCGAGCCATGGCGTTCGTGGTTGCTCGAGCAGCGCGAAATAATCCGTCATGCAGCGAAGCTTTCGCCGCAGGAACAATGCGCCACCGCATTTGGGTTCGTCACCTTGAACCCGCCTTTCTGGAGATCGTCGCTGTAATCGAGGAGCGATCCACTCACGAAAAGCGCGCTCTTGGGATCGACGACGACCCGCACGTTCGAGGATTCCACCATGATGTCGCGATTCGCCGGGCCATCCACCAGGTCCATTTTGTATTGCAATCCCGAGCACCCGCCGCCGATCACCGCCACGCGCAACGCCCCCGTCGCCCGTCCTTGTTTTTCGAGCAGCGAATTCAATTTCCGCGACGCGTTTTCCGTCACCTTGATGAGGCGTTCATTGCCGATCTTGTAATTAACGGCCGCAGTTGGAGGCAGAGTATCGGGCACGGTGAGATCTTAATTTGCGGCAGAGGTCGAGCAAGCCAGCTGAGCTTCCATGTGCTCGGATGCGATTTCATTTATCTCGCGCAGCGACGAGACGTGCTGAAATTTTTCACGGAGGAATTTGCCATTGGAAAACCCCTTCGAGTAGGCCATCAGCCGGGCGCGCATGGATCGGATGGCCTGATCTTCGCGGCCCCATTCTTCCACGGCGAGCTGGCAGTGGCGTTGAATCAATTGCCATTTCTCCTCAAGGCCGGGCGAGGGGAGTTGCTCGCCGGTGGCGAAATAATGTTTCACCTGGTTGAAGATCCACGGCGCGCTCATGGCGGCGCGGCCGATCATCGCGCCGGCGATATTGGTTTGGGCGCGGCGGCGAATGACGTCTTCACCGCTCGTTAGGTCGCCGTTGCCGATGACCGGAATAGAAACGGCCGACACCACTTCGCCAATCACTTTCCAGTCTGCTTCGCCGGAGTAACCCTGGGCGCGAGTGCGACCGTGAACCGCCACCGCTTGGATTCCTGTCTCCTCCAAAATCTTCGCGACGCGCGGGGCATTGATGGAATCCACGTCCCAGCCTATGCGAATTTTCGCGGTCACGGGAAGCGGCGCGACGGAGCGCACGACCGCGCCGGCGACAGCTGCCAGCGTCGGACAATCTCTCAACAGCGCCGAGCCGCCGTTCTTCGCCACAACTTTATTCACGGGGCAACCGAAATTCAGGTCGATGAAATCCGGCGCGACCCAATCGACGACATGCTTCGCCGCCTCGGCCATGTGTTCGGCATTTCCTCCGAAAAGCTGGACGCCGATCGGCCGTTCGCATTCGTCGAAATCGAGATACTCACGGGTGCGATCGTTCCGGCGAAAGACGCCTTCCGCGGAAACAAATTCCGTCACCAACACGTCCGCGCCGCGTTCCTTGCAGAACTGGCGAAAGATTTTATCCGACACGCCCGCCATAGGCGCGAGATAAAGCGGGAAACCGGAAAACCAGGGAAGCGTGGAGTGCATCGCGTCCACACTGTCTCACGAATTAATTGCCCGCGCAGCTTTTGGCGCTCGTCGCCGATATCGACCGCGTGTTCGCAGCCAAAGGCGACGCATCAATGAAAGATTGCTCGCGCGGATGGCGGGTCGCAGTTCCCGGCGGAATTGCCGGAACTCTTCCTTTGTTCGCCACGGATAACGAAAAACCGGATCGCCGTACATCCGTTCCCAAGTGGTCCAATTCGCCGCGAGCGACTTTTCGTTTCGATAACTTTCGTCGGTGGAAACAGAGAGGTCAGCCGCCAGTAAATAGTAATGAGGCTCCGGTTCGCCCGATTCGGTCATTCGCATTTCGCCACCAAAACCGGCCCGGACGAGTCGCGAAGAATGCTCGGCGTGTTCGTAACCGTAACCTTTGAACCTGGAATCCAGATAGCCGCAAATCGATAACGCGCGATCGCTGAACGCAGCGCATTGACCGGAAAGCGATCGAGACACGAATGGGTTCGCAACGCTGCCATCGCCGCCCAGGATTTTTTCCTGAAACCAGGGACCGGCGAAATTGGCGTGACCCCATTTGCGCGCGCCCTCGATCCATTCCCTTTCCCATCCGTGATGGTTTGGAAAACAGTCGTCCTCGATCAGAATGACTACTTCACATTCCAGAATCCGATGGAGGAAATAGAGGACGCGATTCTTATTCCAGGCGATCCCCATGTTTGGGCCGGTAATGGTAATGATTTGCTGTTGAGCGCACATCGCGAGCGTGTCGTCGTCGGATCCGTCATCGGCGACGACGAGGTGGCAGGGCTGGGAAGTCAGCTCGCGTACTCGAGACAGACAGACCTCGAGCTTGCGGCATCGATTAAAGGTGGTGACGCCTATCCCGAGTCTAGCGGACATAGCGGGAGAAAGATTGAAGCGGCCGGAGTGAATTCATACGGTCATCGGCATGGCTTACGGATTGCGCACATCGATTCTCGTCCTGGTCGCGGCGGGAGTAATCGGATGGGCGCTGCCCCGCCGCATCTTCGCCAACATCATCGGAGGCATCCAAACAATTTCTCGCCGGCTCGCGTCGCTGGCGGTCGCGCGGCCGAAGCTGGTGCTGCTTCTCATCTGGATCGTCGCGCTGATTCCGATGGTTTGGATGACGCTGGTGGTTCGCCATTGCGGCGTAAACGTTCCGATCTTCGACGATTGGGCAATGGCGCCGCTCATCGTGAAAGCGCACACGGGCCAGCTGCATCTCGCCGATATTTTTCAGCAGCAACAGGAAGCGCGCACGGTTTTGCCGAACCTGATTTTCCTTCTCTCTGCCTGGCATGAATGGAACGTGCGCGATCAAATGCTGGTTTCGGTCATCAGTTCCGCGCTCACCGCCGCCGGCATCTTCGCTCTTCTTCGTCGATCGGGCGTGGGCTGGCCGGCACTCGCGATTTGTTTTTGGTTGATCGTTCTCTCGCTTTTTTCGCCGGCGCCGTTCGAGCTTTGGCTGTTCGCGTCGGGATTTCCATCGTTTCTGCCGCTCTTGTTTTTAGTTGCGGCGCTGGCCGTCATTGAGACGGGCCTTCCCATCCTCGGGAAGTTTTTGATCTGTGTGGCGCTGGCTGCCGCGTCGACGTTCACGCTACCGCATGGATTGCTTGCGTGGGCGCTGACGTTTCCGGTTCTCCTGGTTTCGCAACGTCCTTTGCGCTGGCGCTTCTGGTTGGGATGGTGGTCAGTCGCGACCGCGCTGTCTGCCGCGATTTATTTTTGGGGCTACGAAAAGCCGGCCTATCTCCCGCCGTTCGCGCCGAAGGTCGCACTTCTCGATTACGTTCGTTTCGTTCTCGAGTTTCTTGGCAGCGGCCTCGCTTATTCGCTGAATCATCAGCCCGAGACGGCGGCGACAATTTTCGGTTTGGTTCAGGTGACGCTGCTTGCCCTGGCCCTGTTTGTCACGGTGAAAAGGCTCCGCGATCGCGAGTTCGTGGCAAAGGTTGTTCCGTGGTTTGCGCTCGCGCTTTATTCGCTGGGGAGCGCGTTGCTCGCCGCGCTGGGACGCGTCGGATTCGGCGTCTCTTACGCGATCTCATCGCGCTACGTTCCGTTTTCTCTCGGACTAACAATCGCGGTGATCGCTTTAACCGGCATTCTGTTCGCCGATTGGTTTCGACGCGCCGGCACTTGGCGCTCGCCAGCAATCGCCGCCGTTGTGCTCGTGCTCGCGTATCTCATTCCTTACCGCGTCGCCTCGACAAACACGTTAATATTTTTGCGACACTCTTCCGCGGATGATCGCGTAGGGAAAAGCGCTTTGCTGTTCAGCCAGATCCTGGACGTCTCCGGACAGATCAAGCGTTACCTGTTTCCGCCGCGAGCGGAGCACGTTATCCAAAACGCCGCGGCGCTCGATGAACTCAAATTACTTCGGCCGCCGCTCGTTCGATCGAATCGATTGAGCGCCTGTTCGCACGAGGTTGCAGACACGAGTCATGCTGATGGCTTATGCGAGTTGGTTGCCGAAAACGCTGGATCATATCAGGCATCGGGATGGGCCTTCTTAAAAACAAAGGGCCGTGCGGCCGATTGCGTGGCGGTTTTCGCGGAGGCGCCCGGGGTGGAGCCGATCCTCGTTGCCATTTCCGATTCGACGGAAATGCGGTGGGACATTGCGCGGACGAACTGGCCTAACGACTACTTGTGGTCGGGTTGGCGAGTGACGTTGTCGCGCTCGGCCATTCCACCCAACTCCAGACTTTCCTTTTGGGCGGTTGATGCCGACGAGCCGCGTTTATATCGGCTCGGCGAGAAAGGCCGCTAGTCGACCGCTACGACGCCCGCTCGAGTAACCGCGAAACTTCCTGCTGCACGTGCTCGATCTCGTCGAGGCGCAGGCGCGCGTCGGGGACAATAAAAACATCTCCGGTCTTCGCGTGTTCGTAGACCAGGACGGAACGACTGTCGGTTTGTTCGGCCTTCACTTGTTTCAGGACGCGTTTCCGCTCGAGCATGACGGCGAGCACGTAACAGGCGTTCGTATTCGCCGGATTGTTCTCGGCCAGCAGACGCCGGAGAAGATCTTCGGCATTTTCCTTTCCCAACGGTTCGGGCGGAGTCGGTGGCGCCGGCTCGTAGCGTGATTTCCAAAACGAAAATGGCTGGATGTTTTCATTCCGCTGGGCCCAGGCTTCTTCGCTCAAATCCTCGCGCCGGAAGCTGTCGCCTTCGCGGAAGAGCAGCGTGTAAAACTGTTCACCCGCTTGAAACGGACGCTGCGTTCGTGCACAGGCGTCGGCGCGATGTTTGATCGGCCATTCGTTGGTGAGCGACGGATTCATTTTGCGATTACTCAACTTGGACGAAGAAAACCGAAGCGGGGAGGCTCGCGATTCGTCGCTCGATAATAAAGAAGGATCAAACCGATCGTGCCAAAGATAACGTTCGGCGTCCAGGCCGCGACCCAGGTCGAAACGCGCGCGCCTTCGCCGAGGGCGAGGAAAAGGTGCATGACGAAATTCATCGCGAAAACCAGAAGGACGGCCGCGGCGACACTGGAAAGAATGCCGCGTCGCGAATAGCCGACCCCGAGCGATCCCGCGATCAACGCCACCACCGCGCAGGTCCAGGGCAACGCGATCCGATATTGCAAATGCGTCGCGTAGGGCGCCAGGAGCGTAGTGGGAAAATCCGAATTGAACTGGAGATAATCGCGCAACTCCGGAACGCTAAGATGTTCCGCCCGGACGTTGGCGCTGCTTAAGCGAAACGGCGTTTCGCTCCAGTCCGTGATGATCAGCGGTTCGCCGACGTGGTAATCGACGTCCACGATGTTTCCCACCTGATCGTAATGGACCACTTTTGATCCCTGGAATTCCCACGAATGATTCTCAGCGTGATAAATCGCCGTCGTGACAACGTAAGCCGTCACGATGTGATCGTCCGCGTCCTGTTGCACGATGTGGAGCGTGTTAAATTTGGTGTCGCCGGGGAAGAATTGCTGGATAAACCAGGTGCGGTTATCGGACCGGTTTCGAAAAATTTGCGCGGTCAGTCCGAGTTGCTGACGGCGCGACGCGGGATCTTCGAGCAGTCGTTTGTGCGCGTATTCGCCGTGGGGCGCGAGGGAATAGTTGAGCGCTGTGCTCCCTGCGGTCGTCAGCAGCGCGATGAACAATAACGGCGCGAGAATCCGCGGCAGACTCACCCCGGCCGTCAGCATCGAGACGATCTCGTTCGAGCGCGACATTCGTCCGAGGCTGAAGAGCAACGCCAGGAGGAGCGCGACGGGCAGCAGGATCACCAGGATTTGCGGAATCTGGGTCAGATAATATTGCAGAATCAACATCCGGGAGATGCGTTGATCGAGAAAAGTCGAGATGTTGTCGCTTACGTCGAAAATGAACCAGATCGAGGTAAAGCCCGCGATGCAGTAGATGTAGGCCTGGAGAAAATAGGCCGTCACGTAACGATCAAGGCGCCTTATCATTAATTTCGAATTCCGAATTCCGATTTGCGATCTAGTCTAGCATCTTCGCCGACCGACGAGTCATAGACAACTGAAGCGCCCGGCCAGCAACCATATTTCCCGACGTGATCGCGCTAAAAGATTCCCTCGACAGCAATTTCATCGACGAAGTTCGGTCGCTCTTTTCCAAGGACGGCCGGCTCTCGCGCGCGAAGAATTTCGAGTATCGCCCCGAGCAGCAGGAAATGGCGGTCGCGGTGGCCCGGGCTCTGGAAGAGGAGCGGCATCTGGTGGTGGAAGCGGGGACAGGCGTGGGCAAATCGATCGCTTACCTGGCGCCTGCGATCCTTTATGCCCTCGCCCAAAAAAAGAAGGCGATCGTCTCCACCCACACGATCAATTTGCAGGAACAACTGCTGAACAAGGACATTCCGATCCTGAAGAAAGTTTTGCCGGTCGAATTCGACGCGGCATTGATGAAGGGCCGGCAGAATTATCTTTGTCCGCGCCGGCTCGAGCGAGCGCTGCAGCAGGCCGCTGAACTATTCACGACTTCGGAAACGGCTGAGTTGGCGCGGATCGCCGAGTGGGCCGCGACGACGAGGGATGGAACGCTCAGCGATCTCACCCTCGAGCCCGATCCCAAGGTCTGGACGCAGGTTTGCAGCGAGCCGCACATCTGCACCATGAAATCGTGCGGCCAAAGCGGACGCTGCTTTTTCCAGGAGGCCCGCAAACGATTGCTCGCGGCGGACGTGATTGTCATCAATCACACGCTGCTTTTCATGTTGCTTGGAAGTCCGGAAGAGCAAATCCGCAGGGAGAGCGGTTATCTTTTTCCGAACGACTTCGTGATCTTCGACGAAGCGCACACCGTCGAGCAAACCGCGTCGCGCCAGATCGGGATCGGCGTTTCGCAATACGGATTGCGCGCGACGGTGCAGCGGCTTTACAACGCGCGAACGCGGAAAGGGCTCTTCACGGTGACGCGCGATGCGGCCGGCGTGACCCTGGCGGCGGCGCTGGTCGATGAGATCGACGCCTTCTTTCGCTCGATCGATGAGCGCTGCGATTTCAAGAAGGGCCGCGAAGTTCGAATC
>DATILK010000086.1:0-3605 GCA_035476555.1 Chthoniobacterales bacterium
GCGTTTTCAAAGTGGCCGAGCCAGGTCAACCGGTCGAAGCCGTCGTGCCCTGTCAGAAGTTGGATGCGCTTCCCATCCCCGACGGCAATTTGATTTTGAAGATCGACGTCGAGGAACATGAGCTTCAGGTGCTCAACGGCGCGGAGGAGCTGCTAAATTCCGGCCGGGTGAAAGTGGTGTATCTCGACGGCTACAGCTCGACTTTGATTCCGCCTCTTCTGCAACGCCACGGGTTCCGGTTTTTCGACGGCCGCACTTTCGCCCACTCGGACCACGAAGTTCCGCCGTACTCGCTCCTGGCGATTCACCACTCGCGGTTGCCCGCCGTATGATCCCGCCCGGCGAAAACGCCGTCCCGGTTTCTGTCATCATTCCCGTGCGACAGGAAGCAGCCAACCTTCCGCGCTGCCTCGATTGCGTGCAATGGGCGGATGAAATTTTCGTGGTCGATTCGCAGAGCACAGATGGCACCTCGGAAATTGCCGCAGCCCACGGAGCTACGGTGGTGCAGTTCCAATTCAACGGCACCTGGCCGAAGAAAAAAAATTGGGCGCTCGAGAATTTACCGTTTCGAAACGAATGGGTCTTCATTCTCGATGCCGACGAAGTTCTGCCGCCGGAAGCAAAAGAGGAATTCGCGAAAGCGATTGCCGAAGCGGGCGATATCGCCGGCTATTGGATCAACCGCCGGTTCATGTTCATGGGGAAATGGCTCCGGCATTCGTATTACCCGAACTGGAATCTCCGCCTGTTCCGGCACTCGTTAGGCCGCTACGAAAAACTTACGGAGGCGGATACGCAAAGCGGCGACAACGAAGTGCACGAACACGTGATCATGAACGGCCCAATCGGCCGGCTGCGTTGCGAAATGGATCATTACGCTTTCCCGACCGTCGAAGTGTTTGTCGAAAAACATAACCGCTACTCGAATTGGGAAGCTCGGGTCTCGGCCGAACGCAAACTCGCGGGGAGCAATGCGCAGATCAGCAGCAGCACCGTCGGTCGCCGCCGGAAGCTGAAGGAATTTTCGCAGCGCCTTCCGTTTCGGCCCCTTCTGCGGTTCCTCTATATTTATGTCTGGCAAAAGGGCTTTCTCGATGGCCGCGAAGGTTTTTATTTCGCGCGCCTTCACGCCTTCTACGAATTTCTTTCCGTGGCGAAAACCTACGAGCTGACGCACGCCCGGCCTCGGCCTAACGAGTAAAACGATGCGTGTCGTGGTTTGGGGCATCAACTACGCGCCGGAGTTTACCGGCATCGCACCGCACAGCGTGGCCTTGTGCGAATTCCTTGAGCGGGAAGGACACGACGCCGAAATGGTGACGAGCTTCCCGTATTATCCGACGTGGCGAAAGCGGCCGGAAGACCGCGGCCACCTTTACCGAACGGATGTAGTCAACGGCGTGCCGGTCCATCGCTGCTGGCATTTTGTTCCGGCGCGGGTGTCGGCGCTGAAGCGCATCGTTCATGAAGCCACGTTCGTTTTCACTTCCACGTTGCGCGCCTTGTTCCTGGAGCAACCGGACGTGTTCGTGGTCGTCTCTCCGCCGTTGCTCCTCGGTGCTGCCGCCTGGTTCGTTGGAAAACTGCGGCGCGCGCCTTACGTCTTTCACGTTCAGGATATGCAGCCCGATGCCGCGGTCGGACTCGGCATGCTGAAACAAAGTTTGTTCACGCGCGCGCTCTATGCGCTGGAAGCGTTCGCGTATCGGCATGCGGCGCGCGTCTCCGGAATCACCCGCGGCATGTTGAAAACTTTTCGGAGCAAGGGCGTGCCGGAAACGAAGCTGATTTATTTTCCGAACGCGATCGAACTCAGGAACGAGGAGCCGCCGCCCGCCCGCGGCGAGTTTCGTAACCGCCACGGTTTTCCGGCACACGAGTTTCTCGCCATTTATGCCGGGAACCTTGGCGTGAAGCAGGGCCTCGAAGTTTTACTCGATGCCGCCGCGCTGCTGCGTGAGAAGCCAATCCGTTTCCTGATTTGCGGCGACGGCGCGCAGCGGGAAGCGCTGGCGGCGCGCGCCCGCGAAATGCAGTTGCCGAATTTCAATCTGCTTCCGCTCCAGGCCGGGCGCGATTACCGGTCGCTGCTCGTCGATGCCGATCTTTGCTTCATTACCCAACAGGCGGGCGCCGGGAATTCTTTTTTCCCGAGCAAACTCCTGGGGTTGCTCGCGGAATCAAAGCCGGTCGTGACCGTTGCTGCGCCTGAATGCGAGCTGGCGCTCTCGCTGGCCGAGGGAAATTTCGGCGTGAACGTTGCGCCGGGACAGCCGCAGAAACTCGCGGCCCTGCTCGATTCGCTGACGCAGGATCCCGAGCGCCTCTGGATTTACGGCGCGAATGGACGGCGTTACGTCGAGCAATTCGACAAGGCCCGGGTGATGCGCAGTTTTGCCGACGGATTGCGCGCTCTGCTTCTCGCTCAGTAAGCGCTGCGCGGCGGAACGATCACGTGCACGAAAGTGCGCAGGATAATTCCGCATTCGAGGGACAGGTTCCAGTTCTCGAGATACTCGATGTCGCACGCCACCCGGTTCTGGATATCGGCATTGTTGCGAGCTTCGCCTCGGAAACCGCGAACCTGCGCCAGGCCGGTGATGCCCGGTTTCACGAACGCCCGGACGTGATAGTTCGCCATCAACTGCGAAAATTGATTGTTGTGCTCGATCAGGTGCGGGCGCGGCCCGACGATGCTCATGTCGCCCACGAGCACGTTCCAAAACTGCGGGACTTCATCGATGCTCAATTTGCGGAACCACTTTCCCAGCGGATAAACGCGATCGTCATCGGCTTGCGCCTGCCGCGTCTCCTGGTCGTGGTCGGGACTCATGGTGCGGAATTTGTAAATATTGAACCGGCGATTCTGCATCCCCGCTCGCGTTTGAATGTGAAAGAGCGGGCCGGGTGATTGAATCCGTTGCGTCACCCATACGATCAGAGTGAGGACCGGAAAGATGAAAATCATTACGGGCAGCGAGATCGCGACGTCGATCGCGCGCTTGAAGAAACGATTCAACGGATTCTCCAGCGGCTCTTCGCGCAGACCGATGAAACGGAAACCGTCATCTTCGAAATGAGTCACGGGATGGCGCAGCTTTTCCTCGAGATCGCTCACGATAAGGAGCCGGACGCCGACGCGATCGCACACCTGGATGATCTGGCGATTGTCTTCGGTGAAGAGCGGGAACTCGAGCATGATCACCTGAGTGATGCCGCGCTCGCGAATGATTTGCTCAAGCGCGGCGGCGTTACCCAGGACCGGAACTCCATCGTCCGTCTGCTGGATCGGTTCGTCGGAAATCAACCCCACTGTTCGCAGGCCGACATCCGATTTTCTCCGCAACCAGGCGCGCAACTGCGCGGCTTTCGCGCTCGTGCCGACGAGGACGGTTTTTTCTTCGCGCGTCCCAGTGAAGATGCGCCGCGCGAGAAATTGCGGGAGGTAATGGTGAGAGAAGAGCAACGCGACATAGAGCCAGGGCACGAAATTGAAGAAGAAAATTCGGGAGATGAAGGCGTCCTTGGTCGCGATCAGGTAAAAAACGAGCGTGCCGACGCTGGCCACTGTCTGGCGCAAACTGAGCCGATGTTGCCGAAGC